>NZ_JBSGZN010000053.1:14096-53555 GCF_053611025.1 Streptomyces sp. NPDC054842 | reverse complement strand
TTGGTGTTTTCGTTCGGATCGGCCCCCCGGGGGGGGGGGGGGCCACGGATATCTCCTGGGGGCCGGCCCCGCGCCATGTGGCCGGTTCCCCGGGTGGCCGGGGCCGGTCCCGCCCCGACGGGCGCGGGACCGGACCGCGGTGGTTCAGCCGACGGCGACCGTGAAGACGTGCAGGTCGCCGTTGTCCGGCAGTTTCACGCTCCGGATCGTCCGGCCGGCCGGTGCCTCGAAGGGCCTGGTCGCGAAGACGTACGTCGCCACCGGGTCCTTGTCGGCGCCCGCGACGTTGCGGTACAGGGTCCTGGCGACGACCTCGTTGCCGTACTGGACGGTGCCGCCCCCGCCGCCGACGGTCCAGTCGGTGAAGGCGAGGTCGACGGTGTCCGTGCCGCCGTCGGTGTAGGTGACGGTCGCCTCGGCCCGCTGGTTCCCGTTGACCGCGCTGCCGACGAAGCTCAACTTGGCCGCCGGTTCCGGAAGTTCGACGGTCTGGCCGGACGCGGTGGCGTTGTCGGGGCGGCCCGCCGGGGAGTCGGGCCAGGTGAAGGCGAGGCCGCCGGGAACCGTGCCGCGCTCCCCCGGGGTGAGGCCGGCCGCGGCCAGCGCCTGACGGGAGTAGCTCCAGCCGCCCCCGTCGTAGTCCGCCTCGTCGTGGTCGCCCGCGTCGTCCGAGACGCCGGTGTTGTCGTACGCGGCGAGGAGGGAGCCGGGCGCCGCCACCGTCAGGGCCACCGGCTGCCGGTAGGAGGAGCCGTCCGACGTCACCGTGACCTGGACGTCGTGGAAGCCCTCCCGGGCGGTGTCCGCCGCCTTCAGGGTGATGCGCTGCGCCCCGTCGGTCACGGTGCCCTCGGCGGGGCTCGCCGTGACGCCGTCCGGTACGTCCACGTGGAAGCGCACCTCCGGACCCGCGCCGCCGCTCAGGGCCAGCGCCTTGATGTCCAGCTCGGTGCTGCCGCCCGGCGCGAGCTTCGCCGTGGTGGGGCCCACGCCGATCTGGTACGGCTGCTCGCCGGTGCGGAAGGACGGCGGGGCGTCGGTGGGGGCGCTGCCCCACTCCTTGTCCGGGGTGCCGCTCAGCGTGTAGTCGAGGGTGCCGCCCGAGCGGACGAAGGACGCGGGGACCCAAGGACGGTCGCTGGAGCGGCCGTCGACCTTCAGGGAGCGGACGTACGGGGCGTCCGGGGCCGCGCCGGCCGCGCGGATGCTGATGTCCCCGCCGCCGGGGCGGGAGATCTCGGCGCGCGGGAACAGCGGTGAGGCCAGGACGAGTTCGGCCCGCGAGGGGACCTGCGGATACATGCCGAGCGCGGAGAAGACGTACCAGGAGGACATCTCCCCCAGGTCGTCGTTGCCGGGGATGCCGCCCGGCTGGGTCGACCAGAGCTGCCGTACGGCCGCGCGGACCGTCTCCTGCGTCTTGTACGGGGCGCCCGCGTACGCGTACAGGTAGGGGACGTTGATCGAGGGCTCGTTGTCCAGCTCGGACTTGTCGCCCCCGCTGCCGGTGAACGCCCAGTCGCCGTCGGCGTCGTGGAAGAAGGTGTCCAGCCGTTCGAGTGCCTCGGCCCGGCCGCCCATCGCCGCGAAGAGCCCGGCCGGGTCGTGCTGGACCATCCAGGTGTACTGGGCGGCCGTCCCCTCGACGAAGCCGTTGCCGGTCGCCGGGGTGAAGCCGGTGACCCAGCTGCCGTCCGCCTTGCGGTTGGCGATGTAGCCGCCGCTCGGGTCGGCGGCGAGGTTGAAGTTGTTCTGCCACCACTGGGCGCGGCCGGCGAAGGTCCTGGCGGTCTTCTTCTCCCCCGCGGCGGCCGCCAGTTGGGAGATCGCGAAGTCGGCGCCCGACATCTCCAGGGTCTCGGCCGCGCCGCCCCAGGCGTTGGACACGGACGGCATGTAGTGGTGCTTCAGGTACTTGTCGAGGGACGGCCGCTGGCCCACGGAGAGCACCGGCTTGCCCGCGGGTGAGAGGTCCTGCTCCGTCGGCACGGTCGCCGCCCTCACCAGCGAGTCCAGTGCCCCGCGCAGGTCGAAGCGGGTGCCTCCGAAGGCGCGGATGCCGGCGAGCGCGGCCGGCGAGGGGTCGCCGTTCATGACGTGCGTCCCGCTCGCGCCGTGCAGCCAGCGGTCCCAGATCCCGCCGTTCTGCCGGGCCAGCCGGAGGAGCGACTGCGCGATGTCGGAACCGACGCCGGGGTCGAGGAGGGTCAGCAGCTGGACCTGGGAGCGGTAGACGTCCCAGCCGGAGAAGGTTCCGTACTGGGCCCGGTGGCCGCGCTCGACGGTGTGCACCTCGCCGTCGGCGCCCCGGTATCTGCGGTCGGCGTCGCTGATGACGTTCGGGTGCAGGAGGGCGTGGTAGAGCGCGGTGTAGAACGTCGTGCGGTCGGTGTCGGAGCCGCCGCCGATCCTGATCGCGCCGAGGCGTTCCCGCCAGGCGTGCCGGGCGGCCTCGCGCACGGAGTCGAAGGACCGGGCGGGCGGGTTCTCCGCCGCGAGGTTCGCCGCCGCGCCGGCCCGGCTCACGTACGAGATGCCGACCTTGACGTGCACGGGGCCGGCGCCGGGTGCGAACTCCACGTAGCCGCCCGCGCCCTTGCCCGCGACGGGCCGTCCGCCGTCGCCGAAGCCGCCCGTGCCGCCGCTCGCCTCGGTGGCGCCCGGGTTCAGCTCGCCGTCGTGCCAGGTGCCGGTCTCCTCGAAGTCCCGGTCGAAGCGGGCGGTGAAGTACAGGGTGTAGTAGCTGCGCCGGCCCTCCGGGTCGAGGTAGCCGCAGAAGTTCCCGGACGTGACGGACCCGGACACCGTGCGGGTCGCGGGGTCGATGCGCACGTCCGAAGCGGTCGACCCCACCTCGGAGTTGGCGGTGCGGATGAGGAGTGAGGCGGGCTTGTCCGACGGGAAGGTGAAGCGGCCGGAGCCGGTGCGCGCGGTCGCGGTGAGGTCGGCGGTGACCCCGGAGGCGAGGGCGGCCTTGTAGTGACCGGGCTCGGCCGTCTCGTCGGAGTGCTTGAAGTCGGCGGCGTACACCGCGTCCTTGGTGTCGCTCGCCGGGGAGGACGTCACCTTGCCCGCGTACGGGAAGAACGGGATGTCGCCGCTGCCGCCCGCGCAGCCGGTGCCGGACATGTGGGTCAGGCTGAAGCCCCGGACGCGGGTGGCGTCGTACTGGTAACCGCCGGGCGCGGCGGTGCGGGTGGCGTCGCCGCGGGTGTTCTCCGGGCTCCAGGAGAGCATGCCGAAGGGGACGACGGCGCCGGGGAAGACGTTGCCGCCGTTCCTGGTGCCGATGAGGGGGTCGACGTACGCGGTCGGGTCGCGGACGAGGTCGGGCGGGCCGGCCGCGGGCGCGGCCAGGGCCGGGGTGGCACCGCCGGCCGCCAGGACGACGGCGAGCAGCACGGATGACGGACGGAAACGCATGACGCGGCCCCTCCTCCTTCGGACGGGTCGCGCACCACGGGTCGCACAAGCCGCAGGGACAGTAACGTGCGCCACGGGTACCACGGAAGACCGCGTCGGCCGCGTGCGGCGCGCCCCGCTCCGGTCCGGCGCCCACCCCTTCGGCGCAGGGCCGTCGGCGATCTGCGGGGCAACTGGCTTGACATCGTTGTCCGTTGGGGCGATAGAGTCATGTGCAGACCATCAGACAACGTTGTCGCACACCGCGGCCGTCACAAGCCACGCACCACCCCGGGCCGGCACTCCCCCCTTCGGCCGGACCGGGCTCGCGGACCGGGTGAGTCCCAAGGCCCCACCCGGTCCGCCCCGAGCCGTGGACCGCCGCCGGGCGGCACGGACGGGCGGGGCGGGAACGGTCTTTCCGGAGCGGGTTCCGGTCCGCCGTCATGGGAGCGCTCCCACCCCACGCGCAAGTTAGCGCGCGGGGGCACCGCTGTAAACGGCTGTCACAGGGCGGGCGTTGGCTGGGGGCTTCGCGCCCCCGGAGGCATGGGATCGCGCGCTTGCCCGCGGGGGGCGCGCCTACAGAGACCACCGAACCGGCTTGAGGACCGTGGAAGCCGCCCGGCGCACGGCGAGGGCCGCATCCCCGTCGTGCGGGGATGCGGCCCTCAACTGCCGTGCGGGGCCCGGTGACGGGCTCCTGGTCCGGCTACTTGCGGATCAGGCTGCGCAGCACGTACTGCATGATGCCGCCGTTGCGGTAGTAGTCCGCCTCGCCGGGGGTGTCGATGCGGACGACCGCGTCGAACTCCACGCCGGTGTCGGTGGTGACCTTCACCGTGCGCGGCGTGGTGCCGTTGTTGAGCTCCTCGACGCCGGTGAAGGAGAAGGTCTCCTCGCCGGTCAGGCCGAGGGACTCGGCGGTCGCACCCTCCGGGAACTGGAGCGGCAGGACGCCCATGCCGATGAGGTTCGAGCGGTGGATGCGCTCGTAGGACTCGGCGATGACGGCCTTGACGCCGAGGAGCGCGGTGCCCTTGGCGGCCCAGTCGCGGGACGAGCCGGAGCCGTACTCCTTGCCCGCGAGCACGACGAGCGGGATGCCCTGCTCGATGTAGTTGCGCGAGGCGTCGTAGATGAACGACACCGGAGCGTCGCCCTTCGTGAAGTCGCGGGTGTAGCCGCCCTCGGTGCCCGGCGCGATCTGGTTGCGCAGGCGGATGTTGGCGAACGTGCCGCGGATCATGACCTCGTGGTTGCCGCGGCGCGAGCCGTAGCTGTTGAAGTCACGACGCTCCACACCGTGCTCGGTGAGGTACTGGCCGGCCGGGGTGTCGGCCTTGATGGCGCCGGCCGGGGAGATGTGGTCGGTGGTGACCGAGTCGCCCAGCTTGGCGAGGACGCGCGCGCCCGTGATGTCGGAGACCGGGGTGGTCTCCATCGTCATGCCCTCGAAGTACGGGGGCTTGCGCACGTAGGTCGACTCGGTGTCCCACTCGAAGGTGTTGCCGGTCGGGATCGGCAGCGCCTGCCACTGGGCGTCGCCCGCGAAGACGTCCTGGTAGGACTTGCTGAACATGTCCTCGCCGATGGCGTTCGCCACGACGTCGTTGACCTCGGCCTCGGTCGGCCAGATGTCCTCGAGGAAGACCGGCTTGCCGTCCTGGTCGGTGCCGAGGGCGTCCTTGGTGACGTCCACCTTCATGGACCCGGCGAGGGCGTACGCGACGACCAGCGGCGGGGAGGCCAGGTAGTTCATCTTGACGTCGGGGTTGATCCGGCCCTCGAAGTTCCGGTTGCCGGAGAGGACCGAGGTGACCGCGAGGTCGTGGTCGTTGACCGCCTGGGAGACCTCCTCCGGCAGCGGGCCGGAGTTGCCGATGCAGGTGGTGCAGCCGTAGCCGACGAGGTTGAAGCCGACCTTGTCGAGGTAGGGGGTGAGCCCCGCCTTGTCGAAGTAGTCGGTGACGACCTTGGAGCCCGGGGCGAGGGTGGTCTTGACCCACGGCTTGCGGGTCAGGCCCTTCTCGACCGCCTTCTTGGCCACCAGCGCGGCGGCGACCATGACGTACGGGTTCGAGGTGTTGGTGCAGGAGGTGATCGCGGCGACCGTGACGGCGCCGTGGTCGAGCTCGTAGGTCGAGCCGTCGGGGGCGGTCACCGTGACCGGGTTCGACGGGCCGGAGCCGGCGACGACGGCCGAGTGCTGCGGGGCACCGGAGCCGTTGTCGTCGTGGCCGTAGGCGGGGGCGTCGCTGGCCGGGAAGGACTCGTCGCTCGCCTCGTCGACCGGGGAGGCCACGCCGTGCGGCTTCTCCTGCGCCGGGACGCCGGACTTGCGGTCGTCGCCGCCGGTGACGCCGGCCTCGACGTAGTTGAGGACGTCGGCCTTGAACTGCTCGGCGGCGTTCGCGAGGACGATGCGGTCCTGCGGGCGCTTCGGGCCGGCGATCGAGGGGACGACGGTGGAGAGGTCGAGCTCCAGCTTCTCGGAGAAGTCGGGCTCGGCGGCCGGGTCGAGCCAGAGGCCCTGCTCCTTGGCGTACGCCTCGACGAGCGCGACCTGCTGGGCGTCGCGGCCGGTCAGGCGCAGGTACTTCAGCGTCTCGTCGTCGATCGGGAAGATCGCGGCGGTGGAGCCGAACTCCGGCGACATGTTGCCGATGGTCGCGCGGTTGGCGAGCGAGGTGGCGGCGACGCCCTCGCCGTAGAACTCGACGAACTTGCCGACGACACCGTGCTTGCGCAGCATCTCGGTGATGGTCAGCACGAGGTCGGTGGCGGTGGTGCCGGGCTTGAGCTCACCGGTCAGCTTGAAGCCGACGACGCGCGGGATGAGCATCGAGACGGGCTGGCCGAGCATCGCGGCCTCGGCCTCGATGCCGCCGACGCCCCAGCCGAGCACACCGAGGCCGTTGACCATCGTGGTGTGCGAGTCGGTGCCGACAAGGGTGTCGGGGTACGCCTGGCCGTTGCGGACCATGACCGTGCGGGCCAGGTGCTCGATGTTGACCTGGTGGACGATGCCGGTGCCCGGCGGGACGACCTTGAAGTCGTCGAACGCGGTCTGGCCCCAGCGCAGGAACTGGTAGCGCTCCTTGTTGCGGCCGTACTCCAGCTCGACGTTCTGCGCGAACGCCTCGTGCGTGCCGAACTTGTCGGCGATGACGGAGTGGTCGATGACCAGCTCGGCCGGGGAGAGCGGGTTGACCTTCGCGGGGTCGCCGCCGAGCTCCTTGACGGCCTCGCGCATGGTGGCGAGGTCCACGACGCAGGGCACACCGGTGAAGTCCTGCATGATCACGCGAGCCGGCGTGAACTGGATCTCCTGCGACGGCTGCGCCTGGGAGTCCCAGCCGCCGATCGCCCGGATGTGGTCGGCGGTGATGTTCGCGCCGTCCTCGGTGCGGAGGAGGTTCTCCAGCAGCACCTTCAGGCTGTACGGCAGGCGGGCCGAGCCCTCCACCTTGTCCAGCCGGAAGATCTCGTACGACTCGTCGCCCACCTGCAGCGTGCTGCGGGCGTCGAAGCTGTTCGCCGACACGACAGTCTCCTTCATATATGTGCGCGTACCCACCGCAATCCTGCCGCCACGACGACTGGCCGATCCGCTAAGGTAAGGCTAAGTTAGGTAACCCTTACCGGGTTGGCGGCTGCGGGGCGCCCCGGCAGATATCTCGATGTCGAGATAACTGTAGTACATGACCCCTGCGCGCAACCAAGCGCGTACCCCTGTCATGCCCCTCATCGTCGTACGCGGCGCACGCCCGCACCAGCGCTACAGCGACGCGGCGGCCTTCAGCCCGCCGTCGCCGACGCGGCGCGGCTCCCTCGCCATCGCCAGGGAGAAGGAGTGGGCGAGGGCCGCGCAGGCGTGCTTCAGGTTCCACCCGCGAGGGCGAGCGCCAGGACGCCGGCCGTGAGCATGCGGCGGAACCCGTGTGCGGGGGTGCGGGGCGTCGTCATCAGAGTCTCCCTACGTCCTCCGTGGCCGGTGCCCGGGGTGGGGCGGCCGAGTCGCGCTCCTGCCGTCACGGGCGGATCGGGCCGGGCCTCGGCGCGCCGGGCGGACAGGCCCCGGCCCCGGTCACGGAGTTGCCGGGGGCGGCGGTCAACTCCGCTTCGACGTGCGGTGTTTCGCGTCGACTGATCGTGAAAGGCGCGGGTAGCCGTAGGCCATGGCTATCACTTTCCGCAAGAGCTTCCGCATCCTCCCCGGCGTCCGGCTGAACATCAACCGTCACTCGTGGTCCATCACCACGGGCGGCGCGAACGGACCCCGGCACACGCACAGCAGCACCGGCCGGCGCACGACGTCGATGGACCTGCCGGGTCCGTTCGGCTGGCGGCGCACCCGTACCGCCAAGCGGCGGTAGGACCGGCCGACGGCCCGTCACCCCCGTCGGCGGGCCCACGGCTGAGCGGGCGTCACCTGAAGGGACCCCCCGGGAAGGCGCCATCTCATATCTGAGATAACCTCGGCCCCATGGCAGACGACTACCTCGTACGCATCGGCAAGCTCATCCGTGACGCCCGGCAGCACCGGGGCTGGACACAGTCGCAGCTCGCCGAGGCACTCGGCACCAGCCAGAGCGCCGTCAACCGCATCGAGCGCGGCAATCAAAACATCAGCCTTGAGATGATCGCCCGAATCGGTGAGGCGCTGGACAGCGAGATCGTCTCGCTGGGCTACGCGGGCCCCATGCATCTGCGGGTGGTCGGCGGCCGTCGCCTGTCCGGCTCCATCGACGTCAAGACCAGCAAGAACGCCTGCGTGGCACTGCTCTGCGCCACGCTGCTCAACAAGGGCCGCACCGTGCTGCGCCGGGTCGCCCGCATCGAGGAGGTGTACCGCCTTCTGGAGGTGCTGGGCTCCATCGGCGTACGCACCCGCTGGATCAACGACGGCGTCGACCTGGAGATCGTGCCGCCGGCCGACCTCGACATGGGCACCATCGACGCGGACGCGGCCCGCCGCACCCGCTCGATCATCATGTTCCTGGGCCCGCTGCTGCACCGCCTGGACAACTTCAAGCTGCCGTACGCGGGCGGCTGCGACCTCGGCACCCGCACGATCGAGCCGCACATGATCGCGCTGCGCCGGTTCGGGCTGGACATCGCGGCGACCGAGGGGCTCTACCACGCGCAGGTCGACCGGTCGGTCTCCCCCGGCCGGCCGATCGTGCTGACCGAGCGCGGCGACACCGTGACGGAGAACGCGCTGCTGGCCGCCGCCCGCCACGACGGCGTGACCGTCATCCGCAACGCCTCCTCGAACTACATGGTCCAGGACCTGTGCTTCTTCCTGGAGGCCCTGGGCGTACGGGTCGAGGGCATCGGCACCACCACGCTCACCGTGCACGGCGTGCCGAACATCGACGTCGACGTGGACTACTCGCCCTCCGAGGACCCGGTCGAGGCGATGAGCCTGCTGGCCGCCGCCGTGGTCACCGAGTCCGAGCTGAAGGTGTGCCGGGTCCCGATCGAGTTCCTGGAGATCGAGCTCGCGGTCCTGGAGGAGATGGGCCTCGACCACGACCGCACGGCCGAGTACTTCGCCGACAACGGCCGTACGCGCCTGGTGGACCTGACCGTGCGGCCCTCCAAGCTGGAGGCGCCGATCGACAAGATCCACCCGATGCCGTTCCCGGGCCTGAACATCGACAACGTCCCGTTCTTCGCGGCCATCGCGGCCTCGGCGCAGGGCAAGACACTGATCCACGACTGGGTGTACGACAACCGGGCGATCTACCTCACGGACCTCAACCGCCTCGGCGGCAGGCTCCAGTTGCTCGACCCGCACCGCGTCCTGGTGGAGGGCCCGACCCGCTGGCGGGCGGCCGAGATGATGTGCCCGCCCGCGCTGCGCCCTGCCGTGGTCGTGCTGCTGGCGATGATGGCGGCCGAGGGCACGTCCGTGCTGCGCAACGTGTACGTCATCAACCGGGGTTACGAGGACCTGGCGGAGCGGCTCAACACGGTCGGCGCGCAGATCGAGATCTTCCGGGACATCTGACAGCTCCGGACAGGCGGGACCGGCAGGCGGCCCGTGAGGGGTGAGTGCGCTCTCACGGCGTCCGCGGGCCGGAGCGGGGCTCGGGCGCCCGGATACGGGGTGGCCCCCGGACGCGCCTGGAGACGGGTCGGTGCCCGGGCGCGCCCGGATCCGGCGTGGTGCTCCCGGATCCGGGCAAGGTGCGTGCCCCGGTCTCAGGCCTGGGCGAGCATGACCTGTCGCTGGCTGGTCGCGTGGAAGTGCGGCATCGGGAGGCCCAGGAAGCCGGGCCGCAGCTCCATGAGCGTGGCCTCCACGTGGGCCTCGCCCGCCGTGAACGCCGCCGTGCCCAGGCGGGCCGTGTTCGCCCAGCGGTGTTCGGCGCCGTCGCAGACCGCGCGGGTGCCGCCGACGCCGTGCCGGACGTTGCCGCCGCCCTGCACCAGGGTGGAGCTGACGAAGACCGGGCCGGTCGCGGCGGAACAGCGGTAGGTGCCGGAGAGGGTGAGGGTGCCGTCCACGGCGAGCTTGCCGGCCGTGTCGACGGTGACCGAGTCGGCCGCGGCGGCCGGAGCCGCCGGGGGGACGGCGGCGGGCGTCGAGGCGGCCGGGGTGCCGGAGGCGGCCGGGACGAGGGGGGCGTCGAGGGCGTGCGCGGCGGTGGGGGCGGTCAGCAGGAGCAGCGCGGCGCCGGTGGCCGCGCCGACGGCCTGACGGATGGACATGGAGTACCTCCTGGAGTGGGGGGCCCGCAAAGGGGTCTCTCAGGGGTGTTCCACGGGCACCCTTGCCGCCGTGCCCTCCGCGCCGACCGTCACTCCTTCGGCGGCGCGCCCGCGGCGGCCCGCTCGCGCACGCGCCGAGCCCCGTCGCCGGTACCGGAACCGCCCCGGGCGTCCTGGCGGCGTACCCGTGTTGTCCGCGTGTTGTCACGCTTCACGGCCGGCTGTTCCGATGAGTTCGCCGCGGGAGGATGGTCTGTTCATGCGAGGCGGTGGCAGCGCCGCCGGCCGTCGATCGCATCAGACGTGGAGGTGCGCCATGTGTTCCCACCAGTCTTCGGACCGTCCCGGCCGCGAGGCCGCGCACATCGTCGCCGCCCACCCCGAGCAGGGGTGGAGCCTCAGGTGCGACGGTGCGATCGTCTTCGACGACACCGGGGAGCTGCTGCCCGACGGCAGCGTCGTCGCTCCGCACCGGGTCTCGGTGGACCTGCTGACCGTCGCCGCCTGACCCGGTCCCGGCACAGCGCCCGGGAGGGCCGAGCGGCGGAAGCCGTCAGGGAAGCACCGCGAAGCCGTCGAGTTCGACGAGTGCCCGTTCGTCCCAGAGGCGGACGGCGCCGATGACGGCCATCGCCGGATAGACGCGGCCCGCGAGCTCCCGCCAGACGCGGCCCAGTTCGCCGGCCCGCGCGCGGTAGTCCGCGACGTCGGTCGCGTAGACGGTGACGCGGGCCAGGTCGGCCGGGGTGCCGCCGGCGGCCCGCAGGGCGGCCAGCAGGTTGCCGAGCGCCGTCCGGAACTGCTCCGGCAGCGTCTCGCCGACCACCTCGCCGTCGGCGTCGAGCGAGGTCTGGCCCGCGAGGAAGACCACCCGGGTACCGGTGGCGACGACGGCGTGCGAGAAGCCTGTGGGCGGGGACAGGTCCGGCGGGTTGACCCGCTCGGTGGTCACGGGGCGCCGCCCTCGCCGGTCCCGCCGCGGTGCGCGGTGCCGCGCGGTTTCCGGTACAACTCCTTGGCGATGAGCGCGCGTTGGACCTCGCTCGCGCCCTCGTAGATGCGGGGCGCGCGGACCTCGCGGTAGAGGTGTTCCAGCAGATGGCCGCGGCGCAGGGCGCGGGCGCCGTGCAGCTGGACGGCCGCGTCGACGACGTACTGGGCGGTCTCGGTGGCCAGCAGCTTCGCCATCGCGGAACGCCGGGGCACGTCCGGGTCGCCCGCGTCGTACGCCGCCGCGGCCGCGTAGACCATGAGGCGGGCCGCCTCCGTGCGCAGGGACATCTCGGCGACCTGGTGGGCCACGGTCTGCAGATCGCGCAGCGGCCCGCCGAACGCCTCGCGGCCGGCGGTGTGGGCGAGGGTCGCGTCCAGGGCCGCCTGGGCCATGCCGACCGCGAAGGCGCCCACGCTCGGCCGGAAGAGGTTGAGGGTGCTCATGGCGACCCGGAACCCCTGGTCCGTCTCCCCGAGGACGTCGTCGGCCGTGACCGGCACGGCGTCGAAGCCGAGGGCTCCCACGGGGTGCGGGGAGAGGAGGTCAAGCGGGGTGCCGGTGAGCCCGGGGCGGCCGGCCGGGACGAGGAAGGCGGTGACACCGCGGGCACCCGCGTCCTGGGTGGTCCGCGCGAAGACGGTGTAAAAGTCCGCCTCGGGGGCGTTGGAGATCCAGCACTTCTCGCCGGTGAGCCGCCAGCGGCCGGGGCCGTCCTCGTCGGCGCGCAGGGCCAGCGCCGCCGCGTCCGAGCCGGCGCCCGGCTCGCTCAGCGCGAACGCGGCGACGGCGGTGCCCTCGCGCACGCCCGGCAGCCAGCGGTCCCGCTGGGCGGGCGTGCCGTGCGCGTGCACCGGATGGGCGCCCAGGCCCTGGAGGGCGAGGGCGGTCTCCGCCTCGGTGCAGGTCTGCGCCAGGGACTCGCGCATCAGGCACAGGTCGAGCGCGCCCGACCCGAACAGCCGGGCGAGCAGGCCGAGCCGGCCCAACTCCGCCACCAACGGCCGGTTGACGTGGCCGGGTTCCGCCTTCTCCGTCAAGGGGCGCAGCCGTTGTGCGGCGAGGGTGCGCAACTCGCCGCACCAGGCGGTCTGTTCCGGGTCGAGCGCGAATGCGGTCACTGCCGGTCCTCTCCCCTGGGCCGCGCGGTTCGCGGGCGGCCGGACGCGTCGTGCGGGCCCGGGCGAGCGGGCCCGGGGGCGAGTGGTCCCGGCCCGCACACCGTCCCGGCACGGCCCGCACCGTACGGGCACGGCGGGCCGTCCGTGGCGCCGTCCCGGTGCAGTCCGTGGCCGCCTCCCGCGACCGTATCGCGGACCGTTGACTGTCGTCACCAACACGATACGCTCCTCGTGCCAGCCCACCACGACAAGGGGGCGAACGGCCATGGATCCCAGACACCCCGGGGACGCCGGGACCACGACGCACGCCGGGGGCGCGTCCGGCGCCGTGCGCGGGCCGTCGGTCTCGGCCCACGTGGACACCTTCGCGCGCGACCACCTCCCGCCCCCGGACCAGTGGCCGGAACTCCGGTTCGAGCTGCCCGGGCTGCGCTACCCCGGCCGGCTCAACTGCGCCGTCGAACTCCTGGACCGCACGGTCGAACGGTTCGGCGCCGGGCGTCCCGTGTTCCGCACCGACTCCGGACCGGCGTGGACGTACGGGGAGTTGCTCGACCGGGTCGACCGGATCGCCCACGTCCTCACCGGCGAGCTGGGCGTCGTGCCGGGCAACCGGGTGCTGCTGCGCGGGCCCACCACCCCCTGGCTGGCCGCCTGCTGGCTGGCGGTGCTGAAGGCGGGCGCCGTGGCCGTCACGGTGCTGGCCCAGCAACGGCCGCACGAACTGCGCACGATGTGCGGGATCGCCCGGGTGACCCACGCGCTGTGCGACGCCCGCTGCGTGGACGACCTGGCCGACGCCGGGATCGCCGGCCTGCGCGTGACGACGTACGGCGGGGACGCCCCCGACGACCTGCCGGCGCGGACCGCCGGGGCGCCGGACGGCCCGTACCCGGCGGCCGACACCGCCTCCGACGACGTCGCGCTCATCGCCTTCACCTCCGGCACCACCGGCCGGCCCAAGGGCTGCATGCACTTCCACCGGGACGTGCTGGCGGTCGCGGACACCTTCTCCGCGCACGTGCTGAAGCCGCGCCCGGACGACGTCTTCGCGGGCAGTCCCCCGCTGGGCTTCACCTTCGGGCTCGGCGGGCTGGTGATCTTCCCGCTGCGGGCCGGCGCGAGCTCCCTGCTGCTCGAACAGGCAGTCCCCCGGCAGCTGTTGCCGGCGGTCGCCCGACACCGGGTGTCGGTGCTCTTCACGGCTCCGACCGCCTACCGGGCGATGCTCGACGACCTCGACGGCCACGACGTCGGGTCGCTGCGCCGGTGCGTCTCGGCGGGCGAGAACCTGCCCGCCGCCACCTGGCACGCCTGGCACGACCGGACCGGCCTGCGGATCATCAACGGCATCGGCGCCACCGAGCTGCTGCACATCTTCATCTCCGCGGCCGACGAGCGGATCCGGCCCGGCACGACGGGGCTGCCGGTGCCGGGCTGGGAGGCGCGCGTGGTGGACGGCTCGGGCGACCCGGTGCCCGACGGCGAACCGGGGCTGCTCGCCGTGCGCGGACCGGTCGGCTGCCGCTACCTCGCCGACCCCCGGCAGCGGGAGTACGTACGCGGCGGCTGGAACCTCACCGGCGACACCTACGTACGCGACCCCGACGGCTGCTTCCGCTATGTGGCCCGCGCCGACGACATGATCATCTCGGCCGGGTACAACATCGCGGGCCCCGAGGTCGAGGAGGCGCTGCTGCGCCATCCGGACGTGGTCGAGACGGCCGTGGTGGGGCACCCGGACGAGGAGCGCGGCCAGGTCGCGGTGGCGTACGCGGTGCTGCGGCCGGGCGCGCCCCGGGACGCCGACGCGCTGCGCGCGTTCGTCAAGTCCGAGCTGGCGCCGTACAAGTGCCCGCGCCGGATCGTCTTCCTGGACGCGCTGCCGCGCACGGCGACGGGGAAGCTCCAGCGGTTCCGGCTGCGCGAACCGGCCGGCGGCACCCCCGCGGACGGCACCGGCGTCCCCCGGGCCGGCCGGCCGGAATGATCTACGCTTTAGAGTGATCAACGTGTCCGAGCAACACGCCCCCCGGTCCCTCATCGTCACGTTCTACGGCGCCTACGGCCGCTTCGCACCCGGCCCGGTACCGGTCGCCGAACTGATCCGGCTCCTCGCCGCGGTCGGCGTCGACGCGCCCTCCGTGCGCTCGTCGGTGTCGCGGCTGAAGCGGCGCGGTCTGCTCCTGCCGGAGCGCACGGCGGGCGGCGCGGCCGGATACGCGCTGTCGCCCGACGCACGTCAGCTCCTGGACGACGGCGACCGGCGCGTGTACGCGGCGGCGGCCCCGCGGGACGAGGGCTGGGTGCTCGCGGTGTTCTCCGTACCGGAGTCCGAGCGGCAGAAGCGTCACGTGCTGCGCTCCCGGCTGGCCGGGCTCGGCTTCGGCGCGGCGGCCCCGGGCGTGTGGATCGCCCCGGCGCGGCTGTACGAGGAGACCCGGCACGCCCTGGCGCGGCTGGGCCTCGATCCGTACGTGGACCTCTTCCGCGGCGAGCACCTCGGCTTCGCGGCGACCGCGGACGCGGTCGCACGCTGGTGGGACCTCACCGCGATCGCCAAGCAGCACGAGGCGTTCCTCGACGCCCACGCGCCCGTGCTGCACGCCTGGGAGCGGCGCCCGGACACCCCGCCTGACGAGGCGTACCGCGACTACCTCCTGGCCCTGGACTCCTGGCGCCATCTGCCGTACGCCGATCCCGGACTGCCGGCCGGGCTGCTGCCCGGGGACTGGCCGGGGGCCCGGTCGGCGGCCGTCTTCCGGGGCCTGCACGAGCGGCTGCGGGACGCCGGGGCGGAGTTCGCGGGCATCTCGGCGGCCGAGTAGCCCTGTTGGCGGGACGCGGCCACGGTCACGTCCCCGGGGGCCATGGCGATACGCACGACGGCCGCACCCCCACAGGCGGGACAATCGGCCGCCGCACTCTGCTCTGGCCTCCTCAATCCGCCAGTCTCAGACGTGGTTTGGGGTCGTCCGTGCGTCCGGTCTGCGGGCGCCTGCTGCCCGCCCGGTACGGCTCGGGCCAGACGACGCCGGGGCCGACGTACCCCTGCTCGGCCGCCGCGTGCAGGGTCCAGTGCGGGTCGTAGAGATGCGGGCGGGCCAGCGCGCACAGGTCCGTGCGTCCCGCCAGGATCAGGGAGTTGACGTCGTCCCACGAGGAGATCGCGCCGACGGCGATCACCGGGATCCCGGTCTCGTTCCGGATCCGGTCGGCGAACGGCGTCTGGTACGAGCGGCCGTACCCGGGGCGTTCGTCGGCGACGACCTGACCGGTCGAGACGTCGATCGCGTCGGCGCCGTGGGCGGCGAAGGCGCGGGCGACGGCGACCGCCTCGTCGGCCGTGATACCGCCCTCGGCCCAGTCGGTGGCGGAGATCCGCACCGTCATGGGCCGCTCCTGCGGCCATACGGCGCGTACGGCGTCGAACACCTCCAGCGGGAACCGAAGCCGTCCGGCGAGGGAGCCGCCGTAGGCGTCGGTCCTGCGGTTGGTCAGCGGCGAGAGGAAGCCGGACAGCAGGTAGCCGTGGGCACAGTGCAGTTCGAGCAGGTCGAAGCCGCAGCGGGCGGCACGCCGGGCCGCGGCCGCGAACTGTTCGCGCAGGTCGGTCAGTTGGGAGCGCACGAGTTCGCGGGGTGTCTGGCTGTCCGGGCGGTACGGGATCGGTGAGGCCGCCACGAGCGGCCAGTTGCCTTCCTCCAGCGGTTCGTCGATGCCCTCCCACATCAGCTTCGTCGAGCCCTTGCGGCCCGAGTGGCCGAGCTGGACGCCGATGGCCGTGCCCGGTGACGCGCGGTGCACGAAGTCGGTGATCCGGCGCCACGACTCGGCCTGTCCGGGGGCGTAGAGGCCCGCGCAGCCGGGTGTGATGCGGCCCTCGGGGCTGACGCACACCATCTCGGTCATGACCAGTCCGGCGCCGCCCAGCGCCCGCGCCCCGAGGTGGACGAGGTGGAAGTCGCCGGGCACGCCGTCGGTCGCCGAGTACAGGTCCATGGGGGACACCACGACCCGGTTGCGCAGCCGCAGGTCGCGCAGCCGGAACGGCGTGAACATCGGGGGCGTGTCCGGCGGGCAGCCGAACTCGCGCTCCACGCCCGTGACGAAACGGGCGTCCCGCAGCCGCAGGTTGTCGTGCGTGACGCGGCGGCTGCGGGTGAGCAGGTTGAAGGCGAACTGCCGGGGCGGCTGGGCGAGATGGAGCGAGACGTTCTCGAACCATTCCAGGCTGGCCCGCGCGGCGCGCTGCGTGGAGGCGACCACCGGGCGCCGTTCCGCCTCGTAGGCGGCCAGGGCCTCGCCGAGGTTCGGCCGCTCCTCCAGACAGGCGGCGAGGGCCAGGGCGTCCTCCACCGCGAGCTTCGTACCGGAGCCGATGGAGAAGTGGGCGGTGTGCGCGGCGTCGCCGAGGAGGACGAGGTTGCCGTGCGACCAGCGGTCGTTGACGACGGTGCGGAAGTTCGTCCAGGCCGACCGGTGGGACCGCAGCGGCCGGCCGCCGAGGGCGTCCGCGAAGATCTTGGCGCACCGCTCGACGGACTCCGCCTCGTCCAGCTCCGCGAACCCGGCCGCCCGCCACACCTCCTCGCGCATCTCGACGATGACGGTGGAGGAATCGGCCGCGTACGGATAGCCGTGCAGTTGCATCACGCCGTGCTCGGTCTCGGCGATCTCGAAGCGGAACGCCTCGAAGGCGAAGTCGGCGGCGAGCCAGATGTAGCGGCAGCGGTGTTCCTCGACGGAGGGGCCGAACACGTCGGCGTGCGCCCGCCGGGTGAGGCTGTGCACCCCGTCGGCGGCGACGACGAGATCGTGGGTGGCCGTCAGCTCGGCCGCGGGCGGGGCCTCGGCGCGGAAGCGGAGCTCCACGCCGAGGCCGCGGCAGCGTTCGTGGAGGATCTCCAGGAGACGGCGCCTGCCAAGCGCCGCGAAGCCGTGGCCGCCGGAGGTGTGGCGCACCCCGCGGTGCACGATGTCGATGTCGTCCCAGCGCACGAACTCGGAGCGCAGGGCCTCGTGGACGACCGGGTCGGCGTGCTCGATGCCGCCGAGCGTCTCGTCGGACAGCACGACGCCGAAGCCGAAGGTGTCGTCGGGCGCGTTGCGCTCCCAGACGGTGATCTCGCGTTCCGGGCGGAGCCGTTTGAGCAGCGCGGCGGCGTAGAGCCCGCCGGGCCCGCCGCCGACGACGGCGACCCGCAGCCCTCGTCCGCCGGCCGCCCCGGACCCGTCCCCGGCGCGCGGCTCCCCGGGCATCCGGGTGGCGTCCCCGCGCGGCACGGTCACCGCCCCCGCCACTTCGGCGGCCGCTTCTCCGTGAACGCCGCGTGGAACTCCGCGTAGTCCTCGCCGTTCATGAGCAGGGCCTGGGTGGCGGCGTCCAGCTCCACCGACGCGGCGAGCGGCATGTCCAGCTCGGCGGTGAGCAGCGCCTTGGTCTGGGCGTACGCGAGCGCCGGTCCCTCGGCCAGGCGGTGGGCGAGCGCCCGGGCGTGCTCGTCGGCTCGGCCCTCCTCGGTGAGTTCGCTGATCAGGCCGATGCGCTCGGCCTCGGGCGCCCGCACCGGTTCTCCGAGCATCAGCAGCCGGGTGGCGTGCCCGAGGCCGACCACCCGGGGCAGGAGGTAGGCGGCGCCCATGTCGCCGCCGGACAGTCCGACGCGGGTGAAGAGGAAGGCGAAGCGGGCGGTGGGGTCGGCGACCCGGAAGTCGGCGGCGAGGGCGAGGACGGCTCCGGCACCCGCGGCCACGCCGTGCACCGCCGCGATCACCGGGAACGGGCACTCCCGCAGGGCGCGCACGACCTGCCCGGTCATCCGGTTGAAGTCCAGCAGCTGTGCGGTGTCCATCGCCAGGGTGGCGCCGATGATCTCGTCGACGTCCCCGCCGGAACAGAACCCGCGGCCCTCGCCGGCCAGCACCAAGGCCCGCACGGACCTCTCGCGGGACAGCTCGGCGAGCAGGTCGCGGAGGTCGGCGTAAGCGCCGAAGGTGAGCGCGTTCAGCTTGTCCGGGCGGGCGAGGGTGACCGTGGCGACCCCGTCGGCGATCCGGCATCTCACGTGCTGCCAGTCGGAGGTGCGGGCGGCGGAGCCGGTGAAGGGACTCATGGTGTGCGGCCTCCTCGGGCGGGGGCGGCGGTCGGCGGCACCGGGCCGAGGAGACCCGCGACCGCACCCGGCTGCCTCACGAAGCTATCACCGCTCCGTGACTGTCGTCACGAGTGCGCGATAACCCGGTTTCCGGGTGAGTTCCGGTGATCCCCGGACGCGGGTCCGGCTGCGCGGGGCGGCCCAGGGCGGCCCCGGAAGGGCGGGAAGGGGGCGAGGGCCGGGGCTGCGGCCGTCACGTCGGTGCGGCGGTGCGGCGGTGCGGCGGTGCGGCGGTGCGGCGGTGCGGCGGTGCGGCGGTGCGGCGGTGCGGCGGTGCGGGAGCATCGCCCGTTGCCTGGGCCTCGCGGGGCGGAACCCCGGCCAGGGGGCCGCGGCGGCGGCGCAGCACCTCGGCCGAACGGGCCGGCCCCGGCCGGAGTGCGGGTCACACCTTGGCCGAGCAGGCCGGCTCCGCGGGGGTTCGGCGGCGCGCCCCGACCGGACAGGGCCGTCGCTGCCGGGGCGCGCGGTCACACCCCGCCTGAACGGGGTCCCGGCCGAGGGCCGTGCCGCACCCGGGCGAACGGAGTTCCGGCCGGAGGTGGAAGACCCCCGCCGTGGCGGCCTCCACCCGATCGAACAGGGCCGTCGCTGCCGGGGCGCGCGGTCACACCCCGCCTGAACGGGGTCCCGGCCGAGGGCCGTGCCGCACCCGGGCGAACGGAGTTCCGTCCGGAGCCGGAAACCCCCCGCCGTGGCGGCCTCCACCCGACCGAACGGGGTGCCGGCCGGGGTGCGGGCGGCCAGGGTCCCGGCCGGCTGCCCGGGAACCCCCGCCGCCCCGGGCCCCCACGCGGCCGAACAGGGTCCCGGCCGAGGGCGGCGCGGCACGCCGGGCGCAAGCGAGTCCCGGCCGGAGCCGGGGAACCCCCGTCGCGGCGGGCCTCCAGGCGGCCGTCACCGAGTCACGGATCGGCGATAGCCGCGTAACGGCGGGCGCAGCCGTGCGCGGCGGGCCCTTCGCCTGGGTACGCAGCCCGGTACGCGTGACGAACGTCCCCGCCACCGCCCCCCGCCCGACTCTGTTCGGGCAAGCCGTACCATTCCTATGTTGAAAGCAGGACAGCCTGCTGATGAACGGACCCGCCTTGCACGAGCCGCCCTCCGCCCCCGCCTCCTGGCGCATCGCGCTGCCGCACACGGCTGCGGCGGTGCCCGTCGCGCGTGCGCTGGTCCGGACGGCGCTGGCCGAGCTGAAGCACGCCGCCGACAGCGACACCGCCGAGCTGCTGACCGCGGAGCTGGTCGCCAACGCCGTGGAGCACACCGCGGGGAACGGTCCGATAGAGCTGGTGGTGGAGCTGCTGCCGTCGGGCTGTCAGGTCGAGGTCCACGACCCGGACCCGGAGCCGCCCGGCGATCTCACGATCCCGCAGCAGCTCGGTCCGCCCGACCCCTGGCAGGAGCACGGGCGCGGCCTCCTCCTCATCCGCACCCTCAGCTCGTCCTGCGGTCACCGCCCCACCGAGTCCGGCAAGGCGGTCTGGTTCAGGCTTCCTGCCGTACCGCCTCAGCGCCGTTACGCGCACTAGCGTCCCCGGCCGCCGGGGCGAGCCGCGAGTGACGGCGCCCGTACCCGACGTAGACCAGGAAGCCGGCCACGAGGAACGCCGCGAACTGCAGCCAGGTCCGCCAGCCGGTCTCGTACATCAGGTAGAGGCAGAAGGCGACGCCGAGCAGGGGCATGACCGGGTAGAGCGGTACGCGGAACGCGCGGGCGAGGCCCGGTTCGCGGCGCCGCAGGGCGATCAGCACGATGTTGACGACGGCCATCACGGCCAGCGTGCCGATGGTGGTGAGGTCCACGACGGCGTCCAGCGAGGCGAAGGCCGCCGGGACCGCGAAGACGACCGCCACGATGACCGTCCCGGAGACCGGGGTCGACGTCTTCGGGGAGACACGCTCGAAGACGCGCGGGACGAGTCCGTCGCGGGCCATGGACATGAGGACGCGGGTCTGGCCGTACATCACCGCGAGGACGACCGAGGCGATCGCGACGACCGCGCCGAAGGCGACGACGCCGCCGCCGACGGTGGAGCCGGTGACCTCGTTGACGACGTAGGACAGCGCGGCGGGCCGGCCCCCGACGCGGTCCGCGCCGATGGCGCCGATCGCCGCGAGCGCCACGGCGCAGTACAGCAGCGTGACCAGGCCGATGCAGACCAGGATCGCGATCGGGATGTCGCGGCGCGGGTTCCTGGCCTCCTCACCGGCGGTGGTGATCGCGTCGAAGCCGATGTAGGAGAAGAAGGCGGCCGTGGTGCCGGCACCGATGCCGCCGAGGCCGGCCGGCGAGAACGGGCTGAGGTTGCCGTCCTTGAAGGCGGTGAAACCGATGGCGCAGAAGGCCACGAGGACCGCGAGCTTCAGGACGGCCATGGCGGCGGTCGCGCGGGCGCTCTCGCGCACCCCGCGGACGAGCAGGACCGAGGCCAGCGCGATCACGACGACGGCCGGGAGGTTGACGACACCGCCGTCGGCGGGGCCTGCGGACAGCGCGTCTGGCAGCTCCACTCCGGTCAGGCTGCGGAGCAGTTCGTTGACGTACTGGCTCCAGCCGACCGCCACCGCCGACACGGAGACGCCGTACTCCAGGAGCAGGCACCAGCCGACGAGGAAGGCCGTGCCCTCGCCGAGGCCCGCGTAGGCGAAGGAGTACGAGGATCCGGACACCGGGATCGCGCCGCCCAGCTCCGCGAAGCTGAACGCGGTGAAGACGCAGGTCAGCGCGGCGAGGACGAACGAGACGACCACGGCAGGCCCGGCCTGGCCGACGGAGTCGGAGAGGCCGACGAAGATCCCGGTGCCGACGATGGCGCCGACGCCGAAGCAGACGAGCTGGAAGAGGCCCATGGTGCGCTTGAGGCTATGGCCTTCGAGGTCCGCGCCCGATTCGGCGACCAGGAGCTCGGTGGACTTGATGCGGGGAGCGCGCCTGCTGCGGGCGGCGCGCTCGGTGCGTGGAGCGGGCATGCGGGTGGTGCTCATTTCGGTGGTGCGGGGGCGCGACGGGGTCGGTCGCATGACGGGCACCGGAAGGGATGGTTCCGGCGCCCGCCGAGGATCGTACGGGGAGACGCGGCGGGAGCGTTACACGGACGGCGGCACGCCGGGGCGGGACGGGGGCCCGGAGGGCGCGGACGCGGACGGAGACACGCCGGGCGGACGGGTGTCCGGAGGGTGCGGGCGCGGAGGGATGCGTCCTGCGGGCGCGGGTGGGGCCTGATCCCGGGTCCGAGCTGGGGACGTCCTTCGGTCCGGGCCGGGTTCGCGTCCGGGGCTTGGGCCTGGTTTCGGTCCGGGCCGGGTTCGCGTCCGGGGCTTGGGCCGGATTTCGGTCCGGGGCCGGATCAGGAACGGGTTCCGGTCCGGGCCGGGTCAGGCGAGGGTGGCGACCAGGATGGCCTTGATGGTGTGCAGCCTGTTCTCCGCCTCGTCGAAGACGACCGAGTGCTCCGACTCGAACACCTCGTCGGTCACCTCCAGCGAGTCGAGACCGTGGGTCTCGTGGATCTCGCGGCCGATCTTGGTGCCCAGGTCGTGGAAGGCCGGCAGGCAGTGCAGGAACTTGACGTCCGGGTTCCCGGTGGCGCGGAGCACGTCCATCGTCACGGCGTACGGCGACAGCGCGCGGATCCGCTCGTCCCACACGTCCTTCGGCTCCCCCATCGAGACCCAGACGTCGGTGGCCACGAAGTCGGCGCCGCGGACCCCCTCGGCGACCTCCTCGGTGAGCGTGACCCGGCCGCCGCTGTGCTCGGCGAGCTTGTGGGCGCGGTCGACGATCTCCTGCGCCGGCCAGTACGCGCGCGGGGCGACTATCCGTACGTCCATGCCGAGCAGCGCGCCGGTGACCAGGTAGGAGTTGCCCATGTTGAAGCGGGCGTCGCCCAGGTACGCGAAGGCGATCCCGTCGAGGGGCTTGTCGCTGTGCTCGGTCATGGTGAGGACGTCGGCGAGCATCTGGGTGGGGTGCCAGTCGTCGGTCAGACCGTTGTAGACCGGCACTCCCGCGTACGCGGCGAGTTCCTCGACGCCCGCCTGGCTGTCGCCCCGGTACTGGATCGCGTCGAACATCCGGCCGAGCACGCGCGCGGTGTCCTTCACGGACTCCTTGTGCCCTATCTGCGAACCGGACGGGTCGAGATAGGTGGTCGAGGCTCCCTGGTCGGCGGCGGCGACCTCGAACGCGCAGCGGGTGCGGGTCGAGGTCTTCTCGAAGATCAGCGCGATGTTGCGTCCCTGGAGGTGGCGCGTCTCCGTGCCCGCCTTCTTGGCCGCCTTGAGCTCCGCGGCCAGCTCGATCAGACCGCGGAACTCCTCCGCGGTGAAGTCCAGCTCCTTGAGGAAGTGGCGGCCGGCGAGGGCGGTCGGGACTGTCGCCATGGGGGCGCTCCAGGGTTACGAAGACGGGGACTTCTGGAATTCTATACGACCTTCTACATTTCTATGCGGAGCCGGGTGCGCCACGACCCGCCCCGGCCCCCGCCGACCGCCCACTCGCCGCGCGCCGCACGAAGGCGGACGCGCACCCGGCCCGTCCACTCTCCGCGCCGCACCGGGCCGGGCGCACACCCACCCGTCCGCCCCGCCCGCGTCACACGGCGTCCCGCTCGACGGGGCAGCTCATGCAGCGGGGGCCGCCCCTGCCCCGGCCGAGTTCGCTGCCGGGGATCTCTATCACCTCGATGCCCTGCTTGCGCAGATGCGTGTTGGTCGTCGCGTTCCGCTCGTACGCGATGACGACACCCGGCTCGACCGCGAAGACGTTGCAGCCGTCGTCCCACTGCTCGCGTTCGGCCGCGTGCACGTCCTGGGTGGCGGTGAGGACCCGGATCTCACTGAGCCCGAGGGCGGCGGCGATCGCGCGGTGCATGTGCTCCGGCGGATGGTCGGTGACCTTGAGCTCCTTGTCGCCGACGCCCGGTTCGATGGTGTAGCTGCGGAGCATGCCGAGCCCGGCGTACTGCGTGAAGATGTCGCCGTCCACCATCGTCATGACGGTGTCGAGGTGCATGAACGCCCGGCGCTTGGGCATGTCGAGCGCCACGATCGTGCGGGCCGAGCCGGCCGCGAACAGCTTGTGCGCGAGCATCTCGACGGCCTGGGGCGTGGTGCGCTCGCTCATGCCGATGAGCACCGCGCCGTTGCCGATGACCAGGACGTCGCCGCCCTCGATGGTCGACGGGTAGTCCGCCTGGCCCTCCGACCAGAGGTGGAAGGACTCGTCGCGGAAGAGCGGGTGGTGGCGGTAGATCGCCTCGAAGTGCACGGTCTCCCGCTGGCGCGCCGGCCAGCGCATGGCGTTGATGGACACCCCGTCGTAGATCCAGGCGGAGGTGTCCCGGGTGAAGAGGTGGTTGGGGAGCGGGCCGAGCAGGAAGTCGTCCAGGTCCATCACGTGGAAACGGACAGAGGTCGGCTCCGCGTGCGCCTCCAGGAACTCGCGCTTGGTCATCCCGCCGACCAGCGCGGAGGCCAGGTCCGGGGCGGACATCGCCTCGAAGGCGTTCCGCAGGTGGTCGGTGGCCAGCGGGCCGTACTCCTTCTCCTCGAAGACCCGGTCGAGGACGAGCGAACGGGCCGCCGGGATCTCCAGCGTCTCGGTGAGCAGGTCGCCGAAGAGGTGGACGGCGACGCCGCGGTCACGCAGGACGTCCGCGAAACCGTCGTGCTCCGCCCGCGCCCGGCGCACCCACAGCACGTCGTCGAAGAGAAGGGCGTCCTTGTTGCTGGGGGTGAGCCTTTTGAGCTCCAGGTCCGGCCGGTGGAGGATGACGCGGCGCAGCCGCCCGGCCTCGGAGTCGACGTGAAATCCCATGACTCCATCCTGACCACCGGAACGCGTTTCACCCGCACATCCGCGCGAACCCACCCCACTTGATTTCGTCCCCTTGACGATAAGAGCCCCGCCGCTTATCGTCTTACTGACGACAACGGGCGGGGGCACGAACCCCGTCCGGCGACGAGGGGGTTGTGACGATGGCCGACATCACCCGGCGCCTGGGCTGGCGCCACCTGCGCGGTGCGCCGACCACGCATGTGCGGCACCACCGGTCGGGGCGGCTCGTGCACGACGGGCCGGGGCTGAGCTTCTGGTACCGCGCGCTGAGCGCCGCCCTCTCCGAGGTCCCGGTGGACGACCGCGAGCTGGCGATGACCTTCCACGCCCGTACGTCCGACTTCCAGGACGTGGCGGTCCAGGCGACGGTCACCTACCGGATCAGCGACCCCGCGCTCGCCGCCGCCCGCCTCGACTTCTCCATCGACCCCGACACGGGCGTCTGGCGCGGCGCGCCCCTCGAACAGCTCGGGACCCTGCTCACGGAGACGGCGCAGCAGCACGCGCTGGACGTGCTGGCGCGTACGCCGCTGGCGTCGGCCCTGGTGGACGGGGTGGCCGCGGTGCGCGAGCGGGTCGCCGGCGCGCTCGCCGCGGAGCCCCGGCTGCCGGCGACCGGGATCGAGGTGGTCGCCGTACGCGTCGTGGCGCTGCGCCCCGAGCCCGAGGTGGAACGGGCGCTGCGCACACCGGCGCGGGAGCAGATCCAGCAGGACGCCGACAAGGCGACGTACGAGCGGCGGGCCGTGGCCGTCGAGCGGGAGCGGGCGATCGCCGAGAACGAACTGGCCAGCCAGATCGAACTCGCGCGCCGCGAGGAGCAGTTGGTCGACCAGCGGGGCACGAACGCGCGGCGCGAGGCCGAGGAGCACGCGGCGGCGGACGCCGTGCGGGCCACGGCGGAGGCGGCACGGACGGTGCGCCTGGCCGAGGCGGAGGCGGCGCGGACCGTCCGGCTGGCCGGGGCGGAGGCCCAGGCCGCGCGGGAGGTCGGCGAGGCGCGGGCCGAGGCGCAGGCCGCGTGGCTGCGGGTACACGGGGACGCGGACGTCGCGACGCTGCACGCCCTCACGGGCAGCCGGCTGGCGGAGAACCTGCCCCGTATCGACAGCGTCACGGTGTCACCGGACGTGCTGACGGGGCTGCTGGCCAGGCTGGGCGGCACCTCGGGGGAACCGGCGTGAGTCTCGCACCCCGGGCCGTGCTGGTGCACCGCACCACGGAGTACGAGGAGTTGGTGGCCCGGCACGGCACGCACGGCCAGGCCGCCTTCTTCCTCGCGTCACGGGGACGCGACATCGCGGAGGTCGCCGACCGGCACCGGCGTACGCGCGAGGCGCTCGCGGAGGTCGCCGCCGCCGTGCCACTGACGTGGCGTCAGGCCCATCTTGAACGAGCGGACTTGGACCGCTTCCTCTTCGGCCCCGAGGACGTCGTGGTCGTCGTCGGTCAGGACGGGCTGGTGGCGAACGTCGCCAAGTACCTGACGGGGCAGCCCGTCATCGGCATCGACGCCGATCCGGGACGCAACCCGGCGGTGCTGGTGCGCCACCGGCCGCGCGACGCGGGCGCGTTGCTCGCCTCCGTGCCGGCCCGTGCCGGGCGGAGCGACGACCTCACGATGGTCGAGGCGGTGGCCGACGACACGCAGCGCCTGGTCGCGCTGAACGAGATCTACCTGGGAGCCGCGGGCCATCAGACGGCCCGCTACCGGCTGGGGCTCGACGGCGACAGGGGTGCCGTCGAGCCCCAGGCCTCCTCCGGGGTCCTGGTCGGCACGGGCACGGGGGCCACCGGGTGGCTGCGGTCCGTGTGGCAGGAGCGCGGCGCCGGTCTTCCGCTGCCGGGGCCCACGGAGGAGCGGTTGCTGTGGTTCGTCCGCGAGGCCTGGCCGTCGCCGGTCACCGGCACGTCGCTCGTCTCCGGCGGCCTCGCCGGCGGGTCCCGTCTCCACCTCACCGTCGAGTCCGACCGCCTCATCGCCTTCGGCGACGGAATGGAGAACGACGCCCTCCAACTGACCTGGGGCCAGACGGTACGGCTGGGCGTGGCGGAGACACGGCTACGGCTGGTGGGGTAGGGGGACGTCCAGCCCGGGGGAAGAATCAGCCCTTCCGGCGCAGGGGGCGGGACGAACAGCCCCTCCAGCCCAGGGGGCGGGAAAAATCAGCCCCTCCAGCCCAGGAGGCGGAAATCAGCCCCTCCGGCGCTTGAGGAGCGGGGTCTGGGGCGGAGCCCCATGGCGGGACGGGAGACGGGGGTCAACCGGAAAGACGGCCCAGCCTCACGGCCCAGCGAAGACGCGTCACCCCTCCAGCCCAGGAGGCGGAAGAAATCAGCCCCTCCGGCGCTTGAGGAGCGGGGTCTGGGGCGGAGCCCCACGGCGGGACGGGAGCCGCCGGTTGAGATCCCGAACGGGGTTGGCGTTCACGTCCTGAGCGGGGCCGGGGTGCGGATCCGGGACGGGGGCCGGGGTCGCGCGGAGCCGGGGTCAGGAACGACCCCGGCTCCGTGGGTCCGTTGGTGCGGGCGGCGACGGAACTCCGGCGCGGGAGAGCGCGGGGCGCCCACCCGGGCGCCGGGGACACGTTCCCGTCAGAGACGGGGATCCACCGGCTCCGACTCCAGCGCCAGCACCCCGAACACCGCCTCGTGCACCCGCCACAACGGCTCCCCGTCGGCGAGCCGGTCCAGCGCCTCGAGGCCCAGCGCGTACTCCCGGATCGCCAGCGACCGCTTGTGGTTCAGGAAGCGTCCGCGCAGCCGCGCGAGGTTCTCGGGCCGCGTGTACTCGGCGCCGTAGATGATCCGCAGGTACTCGCGTCCCCGGCACTTGATGCCGGGCTGCACCAGCCGCCCCTGCGGCGACCGCACCAGGGCCTGGAGGGGTTTGACGACCATGCCCTCACCGCCCCGCCCGGTCATCTCCAGCCACCAGTCGACGCCGGCCCGCACGGAGTCCGCGTCGCCCGTGTCCACGTACAGCCGGCGGGTGGTCTGGAGCAGGCCGCTCCCGTCGTGCTCCACGAGCCGGTCGATCAGCGCGAGCTGCTCGTCGTGCGGCAGGGCGGCGAGGCTGCGGCCCTGGACGGCGAGGATCTGGAAGGGGGCGAGACGCACGCCCTCCAGACCGTCCGTGGTCCAGCAGTACCGCCGGTAGGCGTCCGTGAACGCCGCCGCGTCCGCGGCCCGTTCACGCTGCCCGGCCAGCAGGTCGTGGACGTCGACACCGCGCGCCGCCGCCCCTTCGAGCGCGGCGAGCGCGCCCGGGAACACCGCGCCGGACGCGGCACCGACGGCCGCGTACTGCGTCCGCAGCAGCCCGGACGCCTTCAGCGACCACGGCATCAGCTCGGCGTCCAGCAGCAGCCAGTCGGTGTCCAGGTCCTTCCACAGTCCCGCCTCGTCGGCGGCGGTCCGCAGCCGGCCGAGGATCTCCTCGGTCACCGCGGCGTCGTCGAAGAAGGGCCGTCCGGTGCGCGTGTAGAGGGCGCCCGTGGGGCCCTCGCCGCCGTCCGGGCGCGGGCCCGCGCCCACGCCGAACCGCTCGCGGGCGGCCTCCGCGTCGCGGCAGACCAGGGCGACCGCCCGGGAGCCCATGTGCTTCTCCTCGCACACGACCCGCTCGACCCCGTCCTCGCGGTACTGCGCGAACGCCTCGGCGGGGTGCTCCAGGTAGCCGTCGGCGTGCGAGGCCGCGGTCGGTGCCATGGTGGGCGGCAGGTACGGGAGCAGCCGCGGGTCGATGGCGAAGCGGCTCATCACCTCGAGCGCCGCGGCGGCGTTCTCCTCGCGGACGGACACCCGTCCGGCGTGCCGGGTCTCCACGACCCGCCGTCCGTGCACGTCCGCGAGGTCGAGCGGCCGGCCCTCGTGCCCGCCGGGCGCCTCGGAGGCCAGCGGGCGTGCGGGCTCGTACCAGACCCGCTCGGCGGGTACGTCGACCAGTTCGCGCTCGGGCCAGCGCAGCGCGGTGAGCCTGCCGCCGAACACGGCACCGGTGTCGAGGCAGATGGTGTTGTTCAGCCAGGTGGCCGTGGGGACCGGGGTGTGGCCGTAGACGACGGCCGCGCTGCCGCGGTAGTCCTCCGCCCACGGGTAGCGCACGGGCAGGCCGAACTCGTCCGTCTCACCGGTCGTCTCGCCGTACAGGGCGTGCGACCGCACCCGTCCCGACGTACGCCCGTGGTACTTCTCGGGCAGTCCGGCGTGGCAGACGACGAGGCGGCCGCCGTCCAGGACGTAGTGGCTGACGAGTCCGTCGAGGAACTCCCGCACCTGCCGCTCGAACTCCTCGCTCTCCCCCGCCATCTGCTCGATCGTCTCGGCGAGGCCGTGCGTGTGCTGGACCTTGCGGCCCTTGAGGTGACGTCCGTACTTGTTCTCGTGGTTGCCCGGCACGCAGAGGGCGTCGCCGGACGCGACCATGGACATCACGCGGCGCAGGACCCCGGGGGTGTCCGGGCCGCGGTCGACCAGGTCGCCGACGAAGACGGCGGTACGTCCCTCGGGGTGCGAGCCGTCGACGTAACCGAGCTTCGTGAGCAGCGTCTCCAGCTCGGAGGCGCAGCCGTGGATGTCGCCGACGATGTCGAACGGTCCGGTGAGGTGGGTCAGGTCGTTGTACCGCTTCTCCGTGCGGACCTCGGCGTTCTCGATCTCCTCGACGCCGCGCAGGACGTGCACCTTGCGAAATCCCTCGCGCTCCAAGTGCTTGAGGGAGCGGCGGAGTTCGCGGGTGTGGCGCTGGATGACGCGGCGCGGCATGCCGGCCCGGTCGCTGCGGGCCGCGTTGCGTTCGGCGCAGACGTCCTCGGGCACGTCGAGCACGATGGCGATGGGCAGCACGTCGTGCTCCCTCGCGAGGTCGATGAGCTGCCGGCGGCTCTCCTGCTGCACGCTGGTCGCGTCGACGACGGTGCGCCGGCCGCTCGCCAGGCGCTTGCCCGCGATGTAGTGGAGTACGTCGAAGGCGTCGCGGCTGGCGCTCTGGTCGTTCTCGTCGTCGGCGACGAGGCCGCGGCAGAAGTCACTCGATATCACCTCGGTCGGCTTGAAGTGCCTGCGGGCGAACGTCGACTTGCCGGAGCCGGACGCGCCGATCAGCACCACGAGGGAGAGGTCGGTGACGGGCAGGGTGCGTGCCGTGCTGGTCTCGTTCGTCATGCGGCCTTCTCCTCCTTCGTGACCGGGGTCTTCGCCGGCTTGTCGTGCGGGGTGGCGCGCAGGGTGAACACGGCCATCTGGGTCGGGGGCCCGACCTCGGGGTCGTCGGGGCCGACGGGTGCGAACTCCACGTCGTAGGCGTGCCGTTCGGCGACCGCGCGGGCCCAGGCGCGGAACTCCTCGCGGTTCCATTCGAAGCGGTGGTCGCCGTGCCGGGAGTGACCGGCCGGGAGGCTCTCCCAGCGGACGTTGTACTCGACGTTCGGCGTCGTCACCAGGACGGTCCTCGGGCGCGCGGAGCCGAAGACGGCGTACTCCAGGGCGGGCAGCCGGGGCAGGTCGAGGTGCTCGATCACCTCGCTCAGCACGGCGGCGTCGTAGCCCTTGAGCCGCTTGTCGGTGTAGGCGAGAGAGCCCTGCACGAGCTTGACGCGTGCGGCCTGCCGCTCCCCGAGGCGCTCCAGTTTGAGCCGGCGCGCGGCGATGGTGAGCGCCCGCATCGACACGTCGACGCCGACGATCTCGGTGTACCGGGGGTCCTTGAGCAGGGCCTGCACCAACTGCCCCTGTCCGCAGCCGAGATCGAGGACGCGTCCGGCACCGGAGTCCCGCAGCGCGGCGAGGATCGCGTCGCGCCGCCGCACGGCGAGCGGAACGGCCTTGTCCTCGTCGGAGGTCGCGGGCTCCGCGGCGTCACCGGCCACGTCCCCGGCCGTGTCCGTCCCGGCGTCCGTGCCCGGTTCCCCGGCACCGGGGTCGCCGCGGTCCTCGACCGCGTTGTCGATCTCCTCGACGGCGCTGTCGTCGGCCTCCGCGAGCCGCACGAGCTCCAGGCGCTCGCGGGCCTCGCGCGTGAGCGACCAGCGGCGGGAGAGGTACCGGCTGGTGATCAGGTGCTGTTCGGGGTGGTCCGGGAGCCAGCCGTCGCCGGCCCGGAGGAGCTTGTCGACCTCGTCGGGGGCCACCCAGTAGTGCTTGGCGTCGTCGAGCACCGGGAGCAGGACGTAGAGGTGGCGCAGCGCCTCGGCGAGCGTCGGGCCCTCCTCGGACTCCAGCACCAGGCGTACGTAGCGGGAGTCGCCCCACTCGGGGAACTGGGTGTCCAGCGGCACGGCGTCCACGGTCACCGTCCAGCCGAGCGGCTCGAACAGCCGGCGCACGAGGCCGGCGCCGCCTCGGGCGGGCAGCGCGGGCACCTCGATCCGCAGGGGCAGCGGCCGTCCCGGCAGGTCCGGCCTGGCGTTGCACTGGCCCTTCATGGCGCTGCTGAAGACGGCACTGAGCGCGACGGCGAGCAGCGAGGAGGCCGCGTACGGGCGGTCGTTGACGTACTGCGCGAGCGCCGCGTCGGGGGCGCCGCCGCGTCCCTTGCCCTTGCCCCGGCGCACCAGCGCCACCGTGTCCACCTCCAGCAGCAGCGCGGCCGTGCAGCGCTGGACGGACGCCTCGGGGTAGAGGACGTGCGCCCTGCCGTAGGAGGTGGAGAACGCCTGCGCCTTGTCGGGATGCTTGTGCAGCAGGTAGCCGAGGTCGGTCGCGGGACGCTCTGGGGTGCCGGTGGTACTGATCGTCAGGAACACGGTGGGTAGGCCTCGAAACGTTTTCTGTACCGCGGTCCGTCGGGACGGACCGGGGCCGCGCACCCGGTGTGCGCACGCGCGGGCCGCGGTGAACCGCAGCCAGGGAAGGGCGCGCCGTCGGTCACGGCCCGGCGCGCCCGCTCAACTTACAGGGGACCCCCGCGGTATCCTCGGGGATTTTTCGTGCCACCGGTCCGCCGCGCCGACGACGGGCCGCCGGCGGGCGATCGGCGGCATATCGGCGGGCCGCAGCACGTCGCAAATGCGTCTATTGGTGGCGTAGACGCTTCGCGGGCATAGGCCGGTGTCACCCCGTGTAGACGGCCACTACCCGCTTCCACAGCTCGCAACGACCGTTTCGTGGCGTTCTGCACCATCCTGCGTGTACGGCGCATTGATGACAGTGGCGTAGGGTGGCGGTGCTATTAACTGCCTGTCCGTGTACCCGAGTTGACGGTCGGACGACGGCGTACCCCCGTGTACCCCCCGCGCCGACCGAGAGGACTCCGATGTCTGAATCCCCGACATATGCAGTGCGCTCGGATCCCGGTCGGACGACCGCCGCGAATTCGGCACGAAACAGGCACGGCGGGCCCCCCGCGCGGGGCGGGGAGAGCGAACGCGCGGCCCGCTCCCGCGCGATCCGCCTCGCGGTCCTCCCCGCCGCCCTCATGGCGGTGCTCGCCGCGGCCGCCGTCCTCTACGTGCTGCTCGCGCAGTCCGGTTCGGCCGACGCCGCCACCTGGGGCGTACTCGCCGGCGTCGCCGTCCTCGGGTGCGGTGTCCTCGCGCTCGCCGCACGCGCGGCGGCCGCCCACGTCCGGCACTCCGCACACCAGAGCGCCACCGACACCCGCCTGATCGCCGAACGGCACGCCGCCGCCCTGCGCCGCCAGGTGGGGCAGGGCCTCGCCGAAGTGCAGGAGACGGCACGCCGGCTCGCCACCGGCGAACCCGTGGAACTGCCGCACTTCGAGGAGCCGGCCCCGCTCTCCGACGCCAACGACCCCGTCGGCCGCCTCGCCCACGACCTGTCGGTCAGCGTGTGGCACACCCGCGCCGCGCTGGCCCAGGCGGCACACAACGCCGTGCCCACGGACAGCGAGGAGCGGGTCGAGGTCTTCGTCAACCTCGCCCGCCGCCTCCAGAGCCTGGTCCACCGCCAGATCAACATGCTCGACAACCTGGAGAACGAGGTCGAGGACCCCGAACTCCTCAAGGGCCTCTTCCAGGTCGACCACCTGGCGACCCGCATCCGCCGCCACGCAGAGAACGTCGCCGTCCTCGGCGGCTCGGTCTCCCGCCGCCAGTGGACCAAGCCGGTCAAGATGATGGAGGTGCTGCGGTCCTCCATCGCCGAGGTCGAGCACTACTCCCGCGTCAAGCTCGTCCCGCCGCTGGAGGGCTCGCTGCGCGGGCACGCCGTCGCCGACGTCATCCACCTCCTCGCCGAACTCGTCGAGAACGCCACCGCCTTCTCCGACCCCAGCACCCAGGTGCTGCTGCGCGCCCAGCGGGTGACCGCGGGCATCGCCGTCGAGGTCGAGGACCGCGGCCTCGGCATGTCCCAGGAGGAGCAGGACCGGATCAACGCCCTGCTCGCCAACCCCGACCGCATCGACATCAGCAAGCTGCTCGCGGACGGCCGCATCGGCCTGTACGTGGTCTCCGCGCTGGCCCGCCGGCACGGCATCGTGGTGCGGATCCAGGGCAACATCTACGGCGGCATCCAGGCGATCCTCGTCCTGCCCGTCGGCCTCATCGGCGACGACACCCCGCCGCCGCACGCCTCCCACGAGACACCCCGCCCGGCGCACGCCGCCCAGCCGCAGCCCCAGGCCGTCCAGGCCGCCCCCGAGGCCCGGTACACGCCTCCGCCGCTGGACACCGCGCAGCCCATGACCCACGCCCAGCTGCCCCAGCGCTCCGCGCAGCCGCAGCACGCGGCCGCCGCCCCGCCGCCCCCGCAGGGCCAGTACACCCCGCAGGCCCAATACACCCCGCAGCCGTACACCCCTCAGCAGCACCACCCCGCTCCCCCGCAGCTGTACACCCCGCAGCAGCACAGCCCGTCACCCCACGTACCAGGCCCGTACGACAGCGACGACCGCCGCACCGGACGGCCGGCGCTGCCGCAGCGCAGAGCGCAGGAGCACCTGGCCCCGGAGCTCCGGGACGCGCCCACCGCACGCATGTCGGGGGGCATGCCGGAAGGCGAGCACGACCCGGGACTGATGGCCGCGTTCCAGAGAGGGGTCAGCCTCGCCGACGCCGTGTCGGACGAGGACCCCGCCGGCACCTCTCGCTGACAGGCCCCGTACTCACCCCCCAAGGAGAAAGAGCACCACCATGGTGAGCGACACCCGTACCAGCTCGAACCAGAACCTCGACTGGCTCCTGCAGGGCCTCGTCGAGAAGGTCCCCAACACCCGCAGCGCACTGCTGCTGTCGTCCGACGGGCTGAAGAAGGCCGTGTACGGACTCGACGCCGACGAGGCCGACCACATGGCCGCCGTGGCGTCCGGCCTGTACTCGCTCGGCCGCGGCGCCGGCCACCGCTTCGACGGCGGCGGCGAGGTGCGCCAGGTGGTGGTGGAGCTCAACACCTCCCTCCTCTTCGTGTCCTCGGCGGGCTCCGGCGCCGTCCTCGCGGTCCTGGCCGGCCGGGAGGCCGACGCGGCCGTCCTCGGCTACGAGATGGCCATGCTGGTCAAGAGCGTCCGGCCGTACCTCGTCACGGCTCCGCGGCAGCAGCAGGGGCCGCACGTGCCGCGTGACGCGGGGCGCTGAGCATGTCGGACGCGCAGGACGACTCGTGGCTCGACGACGAGGCCGGACGATTAGTCCGGCCGTACGCCGTCAGCAACGGACGCACCCGTCCCACCGCACACTTCGATCTGCTGACCCTCGTCATGGCCACCGGCACCAGGCCCGACACCTACCTGGGACCCGACTACGACCAGGTCCTCAGCCTGTGCGGCGGCCACCCCCTCTCCGTGGCGGAGGTGGCTGCCCACATGCGGCTGCCGGCCGTCATCACCAAAGTCCTGCTGTCCGACCTCGTCACGCACAAGGCGCTCACCACCCGGGCGCCCCGTCCCATCGAGGCGGCCTCCCCGACCGACCGAAACCTCCTGGAGGCGGTGCTGCATGGCCTACGCAAGCGGCTCTGACCCCTTCCCCACCGCCCTCAAGATCCTCATCGCCGGAGGATTCGGGGTCGGCAAGACCACCTTCGTCGGAGCGGTCAGCGAGATCGCGCCGCTGAGCACCGAGGAACTGCTGACCCAGGTCAGCGCCCGCACCGACAGCCTGGTCGGCATCGAGGACAAGACGACGACCACCGTCGCCATGGACTTCGGCCGCATCACCCTGAGCCCGGACCAGGTGCTGTACCTCTTCGGCACCCCGGGGCAGGAACGGTTCTGGTTCATGTGGGACGAACTGTCCAACGGCGCGCTGGGAGCCGTGGTCCTCGCGGACACCCGGCGCCTCCAGGACTGCTTCGCCGCCGTCGACTTCTTCGAACGGCGCGGCATCTCCTTCGTCGTCGCCGTCAACGAGTTCGACGGCGCCTACCTCTACGAACCCGACGAGATCCGCGCCGCACTCGACCTCAAACCGCACATCCCCGTGGTCATGTGCGACGCCCGGCAGTGCAACTCCAGCACCCGCGTACTGATCGCACTCGTCGAGCACCTGCTCACCTCGGCTCCCGGCCTGACGGCCGCCGAGCCCACCCCCCTGCACTGACGCACGCTCAGCGCCCCCGAATGGAGCCTGCAATGTCCGCGCCTGTTCCCTACACGCAGTACGACCCGACCGGCCAGATGCTGGTGACGCCCGAGGACAAGGACGCCCCGGCCCGGGTGGCCCGGCTGCGCGAACTCGGTATCGGCAACGCCCCGGTGCCCGAGTTCGACGAGTTCGCCCGCAACCTGGCCCGTACCCTCAACGCGCCGTACGCGATGGTCAACTTCATCGACGAGAACCGCCAGTTCTTCGCCGGCCTCTACACGCCCGCCGACGACCAGCCGGGCGTCGAGCTGGAGCCGCAGCAGGGCGGCACGAGCCGGGTGATGGCCCGCGACCACGGCTGGTGCCCGCACGTCGTCGTGCGCCGCAAGGCCCTGGTGCTGGAAGACGTCTGCGACTACCCCCGGTTCGCCGGCAACCCCGTGGTCGACGAGATCGGCATCCGCTCCTACCTCGGCGCGCCGCTGATCGACTGGAACTCAGGGATGGCCCTGGGCACGATCTGCGTGATCGCCCCGGAGACCCGCCCGTGGGGCCGCGAGGGCCTGGAGATCATCAAGGCCAACGCCCAGGCGATGGTCGACCGGCTCCGTCAGATGGAGGAGCGGGGCGGGGTCTGAGGGCCTGGTCCGGCGGGTTCGTGGACGGAGGGGCGCGGCGGGTTCGTAAGCGGGGGGGGTGCGGCGGTCTCGTAGACGGAGGGGTGCCGCGGGAGCTGAGCACCCGCTTCGTCGGCTCCGTCAGACGCGGGAGCGGAACCGGAGCTGAACACCGGCTCCGTCGGCTCCGTCGGATGCGGCAGCGGAACCGGAGCTGAACACCGGCTCCGTCGGCTCCGTCGGACGCGGCAGCGGAACCGGAGCTGAACACCGGCTCCGTCGGCTCCGTCGGACGCGGCAGCGGAACCGGAGCCGAGCACCGGCTGCAGGAGCAGGCGGGGTCGAGCGCCGCCTCCGTCGGCGGTGCGGCGGCGCGGGACCGAGACGGGAGCCGCGGGCACGACACTGTGTCCGTGGCTCCCCGCGTTTTCACACGCCGGCCGTCTCCAGCCGGTCGTCCTCTTCCAGGTGGTCCGTCGGACCGAGCCGCACCAGGTCGGCCAGCCGCTCGGACCACTCGCCCTTCGCCGTGCCGAGCGCCACCTCCCCCAGACGCAGGAGCTGGATGTCGGAGGTGCCCGCGGGGGCGTAGATGTGGTGCGCGTCGCGCAGGTACCGCTCGATCGGGCGGTCGGTGAACAGGCCGCTCGCGGCGTGGATCTCCATGCCGTCCCGGGCGGACTCGATGGCCGACTCGACGTTCAGGTACTTGGCGTTCATCAGCTCCGCGTCGCAGGATTTGCCCTGGTCGAGCAGGTGCACGGCGTGGTAGGCGGCCAGCCGCGCGGTCATCAGCCGGTGCTGCATCCGGCCCAGCTTGAGCTTGATGTTGTTGAGCTTGCCGAGCGAGGCGCCGTAGCGCTCGCGTTCGATGCACAGCGCGGTGGTCTCCTCGACCACCGCCTGGTGGATGCCGAGGGAGACCGCGGTCAGGTTGGGACGGCCGTAGAGCACGCTGGAGGAGTAGGCGACCGCGAGCCCGTCGCCCTCCGCGCCGAGCAGGTTCGACGCCGGCACCCGGCAGTCCTCGAAGACCAGCTTGCCGAAACTGAAGCCGTGCAGCCCCATCGCGGGCTGCTGTTCGGCGAGCGAGAAGCCCGGTCTGTCCGCCTCGACGAGGAACGCGGACAGCCCCCGCGACCCCTCACCGGTGCGGACGATCACGCCGTGCAGGTCACCCACATGGGAGTTGCCGACGAACACCTTGTGCCCGTTGATGACGTAGTCGTCGCCGTCACGCACCGCGGTGGTGCGGATGGCGAGCACGTGCCCGCCGGACTCCTCCTCGGTGGTCGCGATCGTCGGGAGGCAGTCGCCGGCGGCGATGCGTGGCAGCCAGGTGGCCTTCTGGACATCGTTGCCATAGTGGATGATCTTGGCCACGCCGAGCTGGGACGCCTGCGCCATGGCGCCCATCGCACCGCTGACGCGGGCGAGTTCCTCGATGATGATCGTCTTGGCCAGGTGACCGGCCCCCATGCCGCCGTACGCCCTGTCGACGGTGACGCCGATCCAGCCCTCCCGGGCGATGAGCCGGGACACGTCGTGCGCCACGACCCGGGACGCCTCCATCTCCGGTATGCGGGGCCGCACCTCTCGCTCGGCGAACTCCCGTACGCGCCGCCGCAGATCCTCGTGCCATGACGTGGTGAAGTACCGCTGCACAACCCCTCCTTCGCGCTGCCCCCACGACCGGTCGGGTGTGGAGGGACGTCCTTCGGGCAGTGGTTCTCCGCCTCCAGGCAGACCGTCCGTAGGATTGTCGTCTTATCGATCCATCTCGGCCAAGATCGCCAGCGCTCTTTGACTCAAACTCTGCGTCTTGCGAAGCGCACGCGAATGTGCGATGTGGCGCACAAGTTGCTCACGAACGGACAGTAACGAGAGCCAAGTGTCACAAGAGGAAGCGGACCCCTCGCCTCCTCACGAGGGCCTGCCCACCAGGCAATTGCCGCACGGGCAGTCAGCCGCGGAACAGAGCGGTCCGTCACCTTATCGCCGGCCGATAACGGCCGCCCCCATACCGGCCGCCGGGACCCCGGCAGCACACTTCGGCCAACGTGCCGGGAGCACGGATACACCGGGGCCCGCATGGGCATGCATGACCTCTTCGGAGCCCGCACGATGGCGGTGCCCCACCGGGGAACGCGCTGCTCAGGGGGCGGGCGCAGGGGACGAGCGGCTCGCACGCTCAGGCCGGGCGCACGGGAAAGACGGCTCGCACACCGTCGCAGGGGCGCCGACCCGTGCCCGGGCAGCGCCCCTGCGACGACGAAAGCCCAACGGCGGTCCTACGACAGCCCTACGACAGCTGCGACTGCACCTGCGCCGAGATGACTTCGAGGTGGTCCAGGTCGTCGAGGTCGAGGATCTGGAGGTAGATACGCCGCGCCCCGATCTCCGCGTACCGCCCGATCTTGTCGACCACCTCGCCCGGGGAACCCGCGAGACCGTTGGCCTTCAACTCGTCGACGTCACGGCCGATCGCGGCGGCACGACGGGCCACCTCCTGGTCGTCCTTGCCGACGCAGGCCACCAGCGCGTTGGAGTACACCAGGTCGTCGGCCCTGCGCCCGGCCCGCTCCGCGGCGGCCCGCACCCGGCCGAACTGCCGCTCGCTGTCCTCCACGGACGCGAACGGGATGTTGAACTCGTCGGCGTACTGCGCCGCCAGCCGCGGCGTACGGGTCGCACCGTGACCGCCGATCAGCACGGGAATCTTCGCCTGCGCCGGCTTGGGAAGCGCCGGTGAGTCCGTGAGGTCGTAGTACGTGCCGTGGTGGTCGAAGGTCGCGCCGACCTCGGTCGACCAGAGACCCGTGACGATCGCCAGCTGCTCCTCCAGGCGCGCGAACTTCTCCTTCGGGAACGGAATGCCGTACGCCTTGTGCTCCTCCTCGAACCAGCCCGCGCCCAGGCCCAGTTCGATCCGGCCGCCCGACATCTGGTCCACCTGTGCGACCTGGATGGCGAGCACACCCGGCAGTCGGAAGGTGCCCGCGGTCATCAGCGTGCCGAGCCGGATACGCCGGGTCTCCCGGGCGAGGCCGGCCAGCGTGATCCAGGCGTCCGTCGGCCCCGGAAGACCGTCCGCCGCCCCCATGCGGAGGTAGTGGTCGGAGCGGAAAAAGGCATCGAAGCCGAGGTCTTCGGTGGCCTTGGCGACAGTGAGAAGGGTGTCGTAGGTGGCGCCCTGCTGGGGCTCGGTGAAGATGCGAAGATCCATACCTCCATCCTGCACGGTCGGACCTGCGTCAACCCCACCGGTCCCGCCGGTCACTCCCGCCCACGGTCGGGTGAAAACCCGTCGGCTCCGGGCACGGCCCCGATCCGCGCCAGTGACCCCGCCCACCGGTGATCGTCGGCTCGGGCGGAGCCGGACCGCCCGGCGCCCGTCGCCGGCGGTCGCCGGTGCGTCACTCGCGTCGGCCCCGCCCACCGGGGTCACAGGCCGAGGAGGCCGTCATGTCCCAGGAAGCCGCGCCACAGCAGGCGGTTCCCGACCCGTCCAAGGGGCTCCTGCAGCAGATGGAGGAGCTGATGGCGGCACTCAACGCGCACCTCTCCCAGGTCGACGCCCACCTCCAGTCGACGGGTACGCGGCTGGCGAGTGGGGAGTAGTCGGGGGTAGTCCAGAGTAGTGGGGGGCTTGGAGCGGTCGGGGGACTCGGAGGCGGTCGGGAGCGGGATGCTGGGGGGATGGGGTCGTTGCTGATCGCTGTTGTCTGGGGGCCCCTCCCCCCTCCCCCACCCCTCCCCACCGCCGCCCCCAGACGGTCCCGCCAGGCTCCGCCGCGCATCACGCGCCAGGGACGCAGGCGTGACCCGGCTCCACTCCAGCCCTCAGCACCCGGACCGCCAAGGCTCTCTCGCCCTCAGGGGCGCCCTCGCGCCCGAGGCCACCTCGAACCCCCAGAGCGCGTCGATTCCTAAGCGCGTCGCTCCGCGAACGCCCTCACGCCCCAGGCACCGGCCCCGTACCCCAGCCCCGTTCAACAGACGACTACCTCAGCCCGGTCGCCGCACCGCACCGCACCGCACCGCACCGCACCGCACCGCACCGCACCGCACCGCACCGCACCGCACCGCACCGCACCGCACCGCACCGCACCGCACCGCAC
>NZ_JBSGZN010000053.1:0-13999 GCF_053611025.1 Streptomyces sp. NPDC054842 | reverse complement strand
CACCAACGATCATCGCTTCGCCGGACCGTTGGCTCGCCGGTCCCTCCGCCCGTCCGCCCACCCGCGCCTCAACCTCAGCCCGCCGCACGGTCCCGCTCCACCACCTCACCCCGCCGCACGGTCCCGCTCCACCACCTCCTCCTCCCGGACCGCGAGGCGCCGCAGCATCTCCAGCACGCGGTCGCGGGATTCGTCGGCCGCGTCGATCGCCTCCATGCACTGCCAGTAGGTCCCCTCGTCGTCGGCCGCGCATGCGATGCCGACGAGTGCGATGCCGACCTCGCCGAGCAGACCCCCGAGGTCGAGGAGGGTCTGCCGGGCATCGCCGAGGTCCGTGAGCTGGGCGGCCCGGAGGTCGCCCACTCGGAGCTGCGGCGTGTCCAGCACGCCGCAGCCTCTTCCCGCCAACTCCGTGAGCCCCAGCGCCTCGCCGCGTAATTCGGGAGGCCCGGAGACGGCCAGGCGACTGCCGATCGCCTGCGCCAGGGCCTGCGCCTGCCACACCTCCGTCATGATCTCCGGCATCTCGCCGCTTCCCGCCAGGGCACGCCTGCTCGTCACGATGAGCCGCACCGCGTCCATGCGCTGCCCCCGTCTGTCCGACGCGTTTTCACACGTCCGCCCGAACTCCGCTGTCCACTACCCAGAGTGAGGGTGCACGGGACGAAAAGCTAGAGGAAGCCCGAAATCTGTGGACAGAGAATCGAATGTGGACAACTCAATCACTACTGAGAGTGACCGAAGGGGGTCGCGCGTAGAGGGCGGGCGTCGGTCAGGGGCTGTCCGGAGCCGGGAATCTGCGTTCGTTGCGGTCGATCTTGGCGTCCAGCGCGGCGAGCGGATCCACGTCGAGCACCGCGCACAGTTGGAGGAGATAGGCGAGCACGTCCGCGACTTCGTCGGTCACCCGGTGCGCCGTGTCCGGGTCGTCCATCACCCGGGCCGATTCCTCCGGGGTCAACCACTGGAAGATCTCCAGGAGTTCGGACGCCTCCACGCTGAGCGCGGCGGCCAGGTTCTTGGGGGTGTGGTAGGGCTGCCAGTTGCGCACGGCCGCGAACTCGCCCAGTCGGCGCTGCAACTGCGCCACGTCCAGTTCCGTCACACCCCCAGGTCTACCACCGTCACTCCCTCCACCTCCGCCGCCCCCGACGCGTCGCTCACGGCCCCGACCAGCCGGATGTGTCCCCGCTCGCACATCCGCGCCGCGAGCCGCAGCAGCTCTCCCGCCTGCCGGGCGTCCATGGAGCGGTCGAAGCCGTCGGCCAGTACGGTCAGCGTCTGGAGCGCCGCGGGGACCTCGCCCGCAGGGTCCACCTCCAGCACTCCGGGCCCGGTGAGCAGCACCAGGGCCAGCGCGAGATACCTCAACTCCCCGTCGCCCAGCAGCCCCACGTCCGTACGGCGGCCGTCACCGCGGTCGAGCAGCCCGCGGACGGTGCCGTCGCCCAGAGGTTCGGCGAGCAGGTCGGTGACCGGGCCCGCGCAGCCGGCCCGGACCGCCTGGACGAGCAGCCCGTGCCGACGGGAGCACTCGGTCCGGGTGCGCCAGAGCACGTCGGCGAGGTTGTCGCAGCCGGGCAGCAGGCGTCCGCCGCCGGCCGGAACGGGTGCGCGCATGTACGGCGGGCGTGGGTCGCAGGGGAAGACGGAGCGCAGGGCGATCACCATCTGCTCGGCGGCGGCGAGTACTTGGCGCTGTCCGTCGGTCTTGCCCGCGACGCGCAGGGGCAGCAGGGCGGTGCCGAGGCGGTCGTCGGGGAGGGGGCCCCGGGTCACGGGGGACGCGCCCGCCGTGTGCCAGGCGGCCTGGACGACGGGGCGGCCGGGGTCCCGTAACGCCGTCTCCAGCAGGACAAGTCCGCCGGCGGTCAACCGTTCGCCCACGATGCGCAGTTCGGGTTCGGCCTGTACGGCGAGGTCGAGCCGGACGGGTCCTTCGGGGCCGTCGGCCGTGCAGCCGATACGGAATCCGCGCCGCCGTTGGGCGTCCGGGCGAGCCCCCTCGGGTACGCAGGCGGCCGGATCGGGGAACACCTCGCACAGCTCGGCCCCTCCCCCGAGCCGTGCGAGCGCCTCGTACGCCCGTAACGCGTTGGACTTGCCGCTGCCGCTGGGGCCCGTGAAGAGGGTCAGCCGTCCCAGCGCGAAGTCGGCGGCGCGGTGCCCGGCGAAGGCGGAGAGCCGCAAGTGGGTGACGCTCGGCCGCTCCGGCCGGGACTGCGCAGGACTCGGCGCGGCCGAACCGGCGCCGACTGCAACCGTTTTCGCCACCTCACGAGGAGCGGTCCCCGCCACCCGGGGTTCGGGCACCCGCTCCTGCGCGGCCGGCTTGGAAGGCAGATCCCGCCCGCCCGGCTCCGGGCCGACGAACTCGCCCGAACGCCCCCCGGCATCCAGGCGGTACCCGTCAGAAGAGACGGACTCAGCGCACTGAACCGCCCGATCGGGTTGAGCAGATGGAGCGGACGGCACACACGAAGCAGAGGAAGCGGACGAAACGGAGTGAACAGCCCGAAGCGATTGAACGGACTGAAGGGACTCAACGGGCTCAACGGGCTCAATTGATTGAAGGGGAGGCAAAGGCGGCACGGTCATATCCGGACGGTAGGACTCCGCCGGGAGGCGAACCGTTCCACCCGGGCGACCTTCCTTCGTTCGAGGGATCACGCTCGTTGATCACGGGCCCGGTGACGCACCTGCTCGTACCCGCTCGCACCTGCTCGCGGAGGGCGCCCCGCCGCGCCCGCCGAGTCCGGCCGCCCCCGCATGGCCACGGCGAGCACCCGGCAGCGCCGGTACGGCCACGTCACAGCCCCGGGACCCCGGCCCCCTCCATCAGCCCCTGCACCTCGGTGCCCGGCGGTGTCAGCAGGAACACGTTGCGGTCGACCCGGTGCATCCCGCTCGCCAGGCCGAAGACGACGCCCGTGCTGAAGTCCAGAACCCGCTTGGCGACATCGGTCTCGGCGCCCGTCAGATCGAGCAGGACGGGGATGCCCGCCATGAGTGTCTCGGCGACCTCCCGGGCGTCCGCGAACACGTTGACCCGCAGCACGACGAAGCGGCGCCGGGTCTCGGTCGCCGCCTCGGGTATCGACCGGTGGCCGACGGCCGACGGCCAGGCGTCCCGGCCGCGCAACGGAACGACCTGGGCGAGCCCTTCCCACTGTTCATCGGTGACGTCGTGGCTGTTCACTGGCCATCCCCGCCCTGGCTCGCCATGGTTGTCGGCACCGGGCAATTCTTACGCATGGTCACCCGTTCGGCCGAACAGCGACACGGTACGCGACGGCTCTCCTTGCCGGAGATGGGCTTTGAGCGGCCGCGAAACACCGGGAAGGGCCGCCGAACTGCCGTAACTACCGGTAACCGCGGCGCGGCTCGGCCGGAATTAGGCGAGCCGCGTGGCGCAGTGCTCCAGCAGTGCGGCGGTCGCGGCGTCGACCAGCCGGTAGCGCACGACGCGTCCCTGCCTCTCGCCGGTGACGACCTCAGCCGTACGCAGCAGCCGCAACGCCTGGGAGACGGCCGGGTCGTTCATGCCCGTGGCGACGGCGAGGTCGGAGACGGCGAGAGGGCCGGCCCGGTGCAGCGCCAATAGGAGCGCCAGCCGGCCGGGGTCGGCGAGCAGCGAGAAGCGGTCGGCCCACGCGCGTACGGCGGTGGGTTCGCCGATGGCGGCCACGGCGTCGCAGACCCGGTGGCCGTCGATGGTGCGCCGGCCGGCACGGTCGGCGGGGACGAGATGCATGGCGGCATTCTTCCAGGCGGCGCTGTGTGATCTTGGATACCTGCGCAACTGTGCAGGCTTGCAGCCGTTCACGGGCGGCACCTAAGGTTGGCGGGCCGTGGTGTTCGGGAAGACCGGTGACAGCCTTTCAGGGGCTCAGTCCGGAGCGGCCCTCGCCACTGTGATCGGGGAGTTCTCGTCCCGTGCCGCCTCAGGGCGGCGCCACTGGCCGGACGGCCGGGAAGGCAGGGACGGGCGCGTCGACCCTCCACCACGCCGGGCTTCGGCTCAGCGGGAGGTACCCGCAAGCCAGGAGACCGGCCACGGCATCTCACGAAGTGATCCACGAGGTGCTGGAGCGTGACCGCATGACCCTGCCCACCGGGCCCACGGGGCCCGCCGTTTTCCAGTGGCGGCGCGAGGACACCGTCCGCACCGCCGGTCTGCTGGCGGTGATCGCCGCCCTGCACGTCGTCGCGTTCGGTGTGCTGTTCCTGCTGGTCGTGCCGGCGCACTACGAGGTCGGCTCCAAGGCCTTCGGCATCGGCCTCGGCGTCACCGCGTACACCCTGGGTATGCGGCACGCCTTCGACGCCGACCACATAGCGGCCATCGACAACACCACGCGCAAGCTGATGGCTGACGGCAAGAGGCCGGTGTCCGTGGGGTTCTGGTTCGCGCTCGGCCACTCCAGCGTGGTGGTCGTCCTGGCCGCGCTGATCGCGGGCGGCACCCAGCTCGCCGGGCGCATCATGAACGAGGGCTCCCGCACGCACCAGGTGCTGGGCGTCATGGGTACGACCGTCTCCGGCATGTTCCTGTACCTCATCGCGGCGCTCAACCTCGTTGCGCTGATGGGCATTCTGCGGGTCTTCCGGGCGATGCGGGAGGGAACCTACGACGAGCGGCAGCTCGAAATGCACCTAGATTCAAGGGGGTTCATGAACCGGATCCTCGGCCGGTTCACCAAGTCCATCAGCCGCCCCGGGCAGATGTTCCCGCTGGGCTTCCTGTTCGGCCTCGGCTTCGACACGGCGACCGAGGTGACGCTGATGGTGATGGCGGGCAGCGGGGCCGCGGCCGGGCTGCCGTGGTACGCGATCCTGTGCCTGCCGCTGCTGTTCGCGGCGGGCATGAGTCTGTTCGACACGCTGGACGGCACGTTCATGAACTTCGCCTACCAGTGGGCGTTCTCGAACCCCGTGCGCAAGGTGTTCTACAACCTCACCATCACGGGTCTGTCGATCGCGGTGGCGTTCCTTATCGGCACGATCGAGCTGGTCGGTGTCCTGCACGACAAGCTCGATCTGCGGGACGCGGTCACCGGCTGGATCGCGGACCTCGACCTCGACAACGTGGGTTTCATCATCGTCGGCCTCTTCGTGGTCGTCTGGGCCGCCGCGCTGGCGTACTGGCGACTGGCCAGGGTCGAGCAGCGCTGGGCGGTCCGGCCGGCCGACGGCGGCTGAGACGGGCCGCGGCCCACGGAGCGCACGCAGGGGGCCGGGGCGCCGGGTGAGCACCGAAGCCCTACCGACACAGGGGGCGACCCGCAGCTGGATCACTCATGACACTCAGTCCCCTCCTCACCAGGCACTGAGTGTCACTCCGTCCTCCCCGGTGCTAGTTTCGCCGCATGAGCGAGACATCCCGCGGGGGTCCGTCGGCCGGGGCGGGGACGCCGAAGCCGCCGATGCGTGACGCCCTGGTCGCGGCCGCGTTCCGGCTGTTCCTGGAGCGGGGTTACGAGCAGACGACGGTCGACGACATCGTGGCGCTGGCCGGGGTCGGACGGCGGTCGTTCTTCCGGTACTTCCCGTCGAAGGAGGACGTGGTCTTCCCGGACCATGAGCGCTGCCTCGCGGAGATGACCGAGTTCCTGACGTCCGGCCCGCCGACGGAGGACCCCGTCGGGCAGGTCTGCGACGCGGCCCGGCTCGTCCTGCGGATGTACGCGGAGAACCCGACGTTCTCCGTGCAGCGTTACCGGCTGACCAAGCGGGTGCCGGGACTGCGGGCGTACGAGCTCTCCGTGGTGTGGCGGTACGAGCGTGCCCTGGCCGACCATCTGCGGGTCCGTCTCGCGGGCCGGAGTGACGGCCACCTGCACGCGGACGTGATCGCCGCCGCCGTGGTCGCGGCTCACAACAACGCCCTGCGCTCCTGGCTGCGCGCCGACGGCGAAGGGGACGCCGACGCCCATGTCGACCGGGCCCTGGACTACGTGCGGCGGACGTTCGGCACGGACGGCCCGGCGGCTCGCACGGAGAAGGGCGAGGACGTGGTGGTCCTGGTGGCCCGGCGCGGTGTCCCCATGTGGCGGGTGGTCAAGGAGATCGAGTCCGTCTGGACCGATTGAGGGTACGCAGTGCCTTTACGGCTGGCACTGAGTGCCATACTCTGTGGCGCGTGCACGGCGATCCGAGCACATCAGATTCCGGCCGAGCGCAGGGAGATGACATCGTGTTCCACCCGGGAATCGGGATCGCGGCGGACGTGCTGGACGCCGACGTCCCGGAGAGCAACGCCACCGCCCCCGTCGAGAGCGGCGCCCCCGCCTGGGCCGGCAAGCCGAGCGAGGAGCGCCTCGCCTTCCAGCGCTGTCGCTGGTGCGGGACGACCATGTTCCACCGGCTGCTGTGCCCGGTCTGCGCGTCGAGCGACCTGCGCACCGAACGCAGCCAGGGCACCGGCATCGTGCGTCGCACGACCGTCGTCCGCCGCAACACCCCGGCCGCGCGCAACGTCTCCCTCATCGAGATGGCCGAGGGCTTCACCGTCCGCGGACGCGTGAAGGGGCCGTTCATCGCGATCCACCCGGGCGGCCGCGTCCGCCTCACCGTCGCCGAGGACCCGGTCCGCGGCGAACCGGTCTTCGAACTCATCGACGACCCGTACGGCCTCCGCCACTGACGCACGCAGACCCGCAGCCGGTCGGCCGTACCGGGCAGGTCAGCACCGGGTAGCCCGGGTACGTCAGCCGCTACGCGGGATCCAGTACGGGCCGCCCGGGAAGCCCACCGTCCCTCTCGCAGCGCAGCTCCCTGGCCATGGCGAGCGAGACGGAGTGAGCCACAGTCGCGTAGGCGTCCTTCAACGCCTCGATGTCGCCCTCGGGTTCCCTCGGCATCCCCCAGTGCTCCGCACCGATGCGGATACGAGCCAACCGCGACGAGTCGGACAACTCGGCGCTCCGGCAAGCGAACTGGACCTTGTAGTCCTTCGGAGTCTTCGGAGTTCCGTCCGCCTCTCCGTCTCCCCCACAACCAGTGGCCCCGAGAACCAACGAGCCGACCACAACCACTGCAAGGAGCCCCCGGCGTACCGACCTACGACTGATCACTGTCCGCACCCTCAGAATTCTCGTCCGCCCACCGACTTCACCCGGCCTCCAGGCCATTGCCCTGCTGATTCTTTCGGTCGCTGCCGATCCTGAGGCCGATCAGCACCCATACGCGTAGGTCCTGTCCCAACACGCGTCGGGCACCTCATAGCCGCCCAACAGCCCGACCACGCACAGGCATTCCGGCTAATCTGATGCATCATCAGGGCTGAATCGAACCAGCGCCGCGCGCAGAGGAGCCTTTCCGAGCCTCTCCGAGCGTCATCCGACGCGGCCGAGTCGGTCGAAGGGGCCACGTGACGTTCCTGACCACCGCGACGCCGAGCACCTGTTCCCGGGCGGGTCGCGGTGATCTTCATCGGCTGCCGTACGTGTCCCGGCCCGATCACCTCAGGGGCGGCGCCGGCACCGCCCCGCCGCACCGCCCCGATCCCCGCGGCCAGGCAGCTGAGACCCCGGCCGGCGGTCCGCCGCGGTCACCCGCCTCCGTCGGTGCCGGCGGCGTGCGGTGGCACGGTGGTGTGGGTCCCGTCCGGGGCGACCATCACCGCGTGCCCCACGCAGTGCAGCATGGGCAGGTCGGAGGGATGGTCGCCGTAGGCCCAGCAGTCGGCCGGGTCGATGTCGGGGTGGCGGGCGAGGAGCCGGCGCACCAGGGTGCGTTTGCCCTCGCCGATGGCCGGGGGGCCGATCAGTTCGCCGGTGAGCAGCGGCCCGCAGCGTTCGAGTCTCGCGCCGAGGACGAACTGCGCTCCGACCGCCTCGGCGATGACGGCCAGCAGCGGCGGGAAGGTGCCGGAGACCAGGGCGACGGACGCGCCCTCGGCCCGGTGCCGGCGCAGCGCGGCCAGTGTGGTGGGGAGATAGAAGCCGTCGGCCCGGCTGTGCTCCTGGTACCACCGGCGGGCCGCGGCCTCGGCCTCCGCGGCCGGGCAGCCCCGGAAGGCGCGGTGGAAACGGCGGTTGGCCTCTGCGCGGGGCAGACCGGCCAGTTCGCCGAGCAGTTCGGCGGCCCGGCGCGCTCCGTCCGCGCCGTGTATCCGCGCGAAGTGGTCGCGGAGGAAGTCCGGGCCGCTCTTGCGGCCGATCAGCGTCTCGTCCACGTCGAAGAACACCAGCCGGCGGGGGCCTTCGGGGCGCGCCGGCGCAGCGGGCCGGGAGGGTGTGGGGCGGGGAGGCGGCGTCGCGGGCAGCGGGGACCGGGGGCGCGCGCTGCGGATGTCAGTGGACACCGGCGACCACCTCCGTCGGCGCGGAGTGCGCCATGAGCCGGGGCGCGGCCGCCGGGCAGGCCACCGGCAGTTCGGCCGCCTGCCCGGGACGGTCTTCGAAGTCGGCGAACACGGAGTCGGCGTAGAAGGCCGCCGCGGTCTCCCGGCGCACGGCCTGGTGCGCGGCCAGCACGTGGACGTCGCGCCAGGTGCGCTCGAGCGGCCCGGAGCCGCCGCATGCGTGGGTTCCGGCCGCGCGGAACAGTCGCTCGACGGCGTTGACCAGGTGCTGTGCGGCGGCCGCCGCGACCCGGCGGTTGCGGGCCACGTCCCGTTCGGCGCGGGTGCCCGAGTCGGCCCGCAGCGCCGCGTCCCCGAGCAGCAGTTCGGCGGCCTCGATGTCGTCGGCCGACTGCGCCAGCGTCAGCTGGAGCGTGGCGCGCTCCGAGGGTCGGAGGGCTCCTCTGCGCGCGGCCCACGCGGTCCACTCCCGCAGGGCGTGGCGGGCCGCCCCGAGGGCGGGCGCGCACAGCAGCAGTCCCGTCCCCAGGTGCGCCGGGGCGGTGTGACAGCGGGACCGTCCGGGCCCGGGAGAGCCCGCCAGCACGTCCGACAGCGAGCAGGTGCGGTGGTCGGGGACCACCACCGGGCCGTCGAGGACCGCGGTGTGGCTGCCGGTGCCGCGCATTCCGGTGCTGCGCCACGTGTCCCGTACGTGGATCTCGGTGGCGGGGACGGCGAAGAGCCGGCACCGGCCTCCGGGTAACTGCGGTTCGTCCGGTTCGGGGGCCGCGAGGAGCAGCCAGTCCGCGTCGGCGACCCCGCTGACGCACTCCCAGGTGCCGCTGAGCAGCCAGCCTCCGGAGCAGCGGGCGGCCGAGCCGGAGGGCCGCAGTCCGGCGGCGATCCGCACGTCGGGCGATCGGCCCCACAGGTCGAGCTGCCCTTCGAGGGGCAGGTGGGCTGCGTATCTGCCGTGGGTCGCCCACAAGGCGGCGCACCACGCGGCGGACGCACATCCCTCGCCGACCGCCGCCACCTCGGCGAGGAGGTCGCTGAAGGTTCCCTCGGTACCGTGCCAGACCCCGGGCACGAAGTGACGGGCGAAGCCGGCGCGGGTCAGCAGCGCGACGGTCTCCGCGGACAGCCTGCCGGTGGCGTCGGCCGCCGACGCGTGTGCAGCGGCGGAGGCCACGGCGCCCGTCAGCTGTCCGCGCGCCCGCGGCGCGCCACCCTGTGCCCCCTGGCCTGTGAAGATTTGACGCCGGTTCACCTATCGCTCTCCTTTACTCCACGACTAGAATTCGTTCGGGAACGAATTTTTCTCGGCCGGTCCTTCACCACCGGGCCGGGGTGAAGGAGGTGATCAGCGTGGTCAAGCAGGCGCGTGCCCTACGGACGCACGATCGCGTCCTCGATGCCGCCGCGTACGAGTTCGCACGCTACGGCTACGTGAACGCGAACCTGCAGCGCATCGCCGACCGGATCGGGTTGACCAAGGGGGCCCTGTACGGGCACTTCTCCAGCAAGGAGAAGCTGGCCGCCGCGCTGACGGAACACCTGTCCCGGAGCGTGCGGACGCTGCTGGACGAGGCCAGGACCTCGCCCGAGCCGGCCACGAGCCGGCTGGAGGCCCTGGTGCTCGGACTCGGCAGACTCTTCGAGACCGACCACAGGGCACAGGCGGCCCTGCGGCTGGAGGTGGAGGCGGCTCGGGCGGCCGACACGGTGGCTCCTCTCCTGAGCGACACCCATGGCATCGCGCTCGAACTCGTGGGCGAGGTGCAGCGGGGACGGCACTGGGACGGAGCACCGTCGGCCGACGTCCTGGCCGATCTCATCGTCGCGGCGTTCTGCACCGCGCTGTGGACCGGCGCCTGCGCGGGCCCGGACCGGCCCGGACCCAGCGTCGCCGCGATGTGGGGCGTGCTGACGCGCGCGATGGGGACACGCGCGTCGGCCTGAGCCCCCACGACCGTGCGGCCCCGGGTCCGGGCCGGTGGGCCGCCACTACCAGGAGGCCGGGACGGTCGCCGCCGGGCGGGTGCCCACGCAGGCCCAGGCGGTCCGCGCGCGGGCCAGTACGGTGTCGCCCTGGACCGCCGAGACGGACAGCTGAAACGTTTCCTGCGGACGGGCGCCCGACCCGCACTCATCGACCACCAGCCGGGTGGGCCGGTCCAACTCGCCGAAGGCCAGGCACTGCACCGTGGTCCGGGCCAGCGCGAACGACAGGTCGGCGAACGGGCCGTCGCACGCCTCGTGCACCTTGAGGTGGCCGAGCTGGCGGAAGCCCTCCAGCATCACCATCATCGGGATGTGGTCGGTGGGGTGATCGAAGAGCACCGCGTGGTCGCGGTCCACACGCAACCGCCACTCGTCGGGCGTCGCGGTCTCCTCCAGGACGCAGTCCCGCCAGCGCAGCCGCCCCACCCGGTGCGGGGGCGTGCGCGGCGCCACGGAGGCGGCCGTCGGCGCCGGTGAGGTGGCCGGCGCGTCCGCGGCGCCGCCGCCCAGCCGGCGCAGCAGGCGGTAGCGCCGTTCGTCCACCATCAGCATGCTGATGGCGCCCCAGCCGCACTCGCGGCCGCCGACGACGAGCCGGAAGTCCATCCGGGCTCCGGTCCTGCCCCGAGCGTCGTCGCCGTCCCAGGTCCACTCGCCCACCAGGAACACCGAGAGCGGTACGCCCTCGACCCGCAGGACGGCGGGGTCGGTGATCTCGAAGTCGAGGTCGCGGCCGATGAAGCGCCGGCCGAGCGGTACACCGCGGTGCCGGTGGGCGACGTAGACCATCCCCTGCCGCAGGGTCTCCGCGAACAGCAGGGGATCGCTCAGACCGTTCTCGTCCGGGTGGTAGAGCGCGTGGTCGCGCGGCCACTGGGCGGCGACGACGAACTGATGGTCACCGGCCGGGGCACCGTCGGTGACGAACACCTCCGCGACGGAGCTGCGGTGCACCAGCTCACGCGTCACGGGGCGGGCAAAGCTCAAGTAATCACAGGCGCGGGCCATTGCTGACGCCTGAGGGATGCTGGGATGATTGAGCACGACTGACATCTGGGATTCGCCTCCCCCGTACTGGAAGAACCAGGACCATGCGAACTAACAGACGTGCGGCGCCGTTCGGCACAAAATTAATATACCTTCGGGAAGGTATCTTGCAAGGCTCGGGCGGAGCACGGCGGATAATCGGCCATCCCTGCTTGTCAGAGGGGCGAAACCCGCGAAGCGTCCGCACGTCCCCGGCCCGTTCTGCCCACGAACGAGCCACCGACAGCAGCGGACGGCACGGCACGAATGGACGTCATGAGCGAACACAGCGACGCGACACAGACCTCGCACATCTCCGGCGGCACCTCGGTCGACGACACCTCGCACCTCAAGCAGGAGCGCGCCATCCGCACCCGGCGCACCATCCTCGACGCGGCCGCGGCGGTCTTCGCCCGGCACGGCTACCCGAACGTCACCATCAAGGACATCGCCGACGGCGCTGAGATGACCAAGGGCGCGGTGTACTTCCACTTCTCCAACAAGGAGGCCCTCGCGGTCGCCGTGACGGAGGAGTTCTACCGCAGGCTCGACGAGATCGTCACTCCCGCGCTCGAGGGCGACCACTCCTCGCCCTCGACGGTGGTGGACGTGCTGCTGCGCACGGCGGGCGGGTTCCGCGACGACGTGTACGTCAAGGCGGGGGCGCGCCTGCAGATCGAACGTCCTCTCATCAGGGCGGAGATGCCGGTCCCGTACGTCGGTTTCACGTCACTGATCGTCGAACTCCTCGAGGAGTGCCGGGCCGCCGGCCGGCTGCCGGAGCGCGCGGCGCCCGAGGCCCTGGCAAGGGTCCTGGTCTCCGCCCTGTTCGGCGCCCAGCACATCTCCTGGGTGCAGAACGACCGGGCCGACATCGTGGAGCGGGTCGAGGAGATCCTCGATGCCTTCGCCCTGCTGTCGGTGCCGGCGCGGTAGGACCGTGTGGCCGGGAAGGCGCGTCGGGAGCGGGTGAGACGCTCCCATCGCCGCACCCCCCACGCCGTCCGGCGGCGGGCCGGAGGGTTCAGTCCAGGAAGGCGGCCTCTATCCAGCGGCGCAGGGCGCCCGGACGCATGCGGTGCAGCCGGTCCACGCTGTCGGACACCTCGTGCGGGCCGCCGACCGACAGGAACTTCTCCCGCACCAGTTCCGCGTGCCGGACCCGGGTCTCCGGGCCGGCCGCACCGACCGGAATCAGCCGGGTGCGCGACACCGTACGGCCGTCGGTCAGCCGGACGGTGACCCGGGCACCGGTGGCCTTCGAGGCGCGGGAGAAGTCCCGGTCGTCGGCGCTCAGCGGGCCCAGCAGGTCGACCAGCTCGTCCCCGCCGAAGCCCCGCAGCCACGGCACGGCACGCTCCCCCGCCTCCCGTACCGCCTCGCCGAACGGGGCGTCGGACAGGAACAGTTCGCGCGTCATCTCGGTGTCGTGCTCCAGGCGCACCCGCCGGGCCAGCGCCCAGCGGGCCGGGTCGTCCAGGTGCGGGGAGGAGAAGTCGTCCACGGTGAACTCGCCGGTGAGCAGGGTGGTCGCGACGGGGTAGGGCACGTCGAGGACCAGGGCGCCGAGCGGGGAGCCGGGACCGTTGACGTACCGGGCGGCGCGCTCACCGGCGAAGAGGGTGTACAGGGACGCCTCGACGACCACCTCGGCCACGTCCTCGGGCCGCAGGCCGCCCAGTTCCCGGTGGATCTCGACGGCGCAGTCCACGGCCGCGTCGATGCCCGGCCCGCCGGGGTGCATCTTGAAGGAAAGCGTGTCGGTGTGCCAGCGCCGGCCCAGTCCCTTCGCCACCGCCTGCGGCAGCGGCACGGTGGCGAACCGGGCCAGGAAACCGTCCTCGTGCTCGACGATGTCGGGAGCGCCGCGCAGCCCCGCGTACGCCGCGTCGCAGGCGTCCATGGCGGTGCGCACCGGGGTGAACGTGTTGAACAGACGGGCGTCGCTGGCCAGAAAGGCGCGCATCAGGGGCCAGTTGGGCATGGCGAAGGCCAGCCCGAAGGCGTTCTCGAAGAGCGCGGCCGGGGCCCTGTCGCAGTGCAGCCGGCCGGCCACCGCGCCCGCCAGGTGCGTGTGCACGGCGCTCTGGCCGCGCAGCGGGCCGAGGGTGGCCGAGGCGGTGATGCGGGCCGCGCACTCGTTGGCCGCGACGACGGCGGTCAGCAGGGACAGCCCGTCGAGCCGGCGGGTGTAGGCGAAGGCGAGCGGTACCGCGACGGTGGAGTTCGACAGGTGCCCGGCGTAGGCGGTGTCGTCGAGATTGAGCCAGGACCCGAGGGCGGCGAAGACGCCCGCGGCGGTGCGCGGGTCGCGCTGCATGGGGTGCCCGAAGGCCGCCACCAGCCGCCGTCCCAGCGGGTGCTGGAGCCCGGCCCTGATGGATGCGGCCTGCGAGAGCACCTGACTGGCGGCGAGCTTCAGCACCCGGCACGGGATGTGCTCGGGGCGCAGCGTCGCCGCCCAGTGGGACAGTTCACGCAGCGGGGTGTCGGTCGGCCGGCGAGGACGCCTGGGCGCCGTGCTCCCCCAGTCGTCGCAAAGCGCCCTGGCCACGCTCTCACCGAGTACTGCCGTCATGGCGCGAGGCACCTCTCTTGGCGTACGCCGGCCGGGGCGTGCCGTGGCCGGCGGTCGGTCGCTCCGGGCGGGTGGACGCGGCGGCGGGAGCACCGTCGGCC
>NZ_JBSGZN010000052.1:0-53731 GCF_053611025.1 Streptomyces sp. NPDC054842 | reverse complement strand
GCGGGGTCCCGCACACGGCTGCCTGCTCACCGCCGCCGGCGTCGAGCGGAAATTTTCAGTTACCGGTCAGCCGAGCGGGGTCGTCCGGATCGCGGCGATGTCGAACTGCAGCCGCACCTTCTCGCTCACCATGGCGCCGCCCTCCGCCAGCCTGGTGTCGTACGTCAGCCCCCACTCGGAGCGGTTGATGGTGGTGGTGCCGTCGAAGCCGACCCGCTCGTAGCCGAACGGGTCGACGACGTTCCCGATGTAGGTGAGTTCGAGCACCACGGGCCGCGTCACCTTCTTGATGGTGAGGTCCCCCGTCATGCGGTAGACGTCGGGACCCGCCAACTCCACGGCCGTACTGGTGAATCCCATACGCGGATAGCTGCGCGCGTCCAGGAAGTCGCGGCCGGTCAGGTGGGCGTCGCGCTGCTCCACGCCGGTCTCGACGGAAGCGGTGAAGAGCACGATCTCGGCTTGGGAACGGGAGGGGTCGCGGCCGTCGAAGTACAGACGGCTCTGGTACTCGGTGAAGGAGCCCCGCACCGTGGTCACCATGGCGTGGCGGACCGAGAAGCCGATCCTGCTGTGCGCGGGGTCGATGACCCACTCCCCCGTCAGGGCGGCCAGGCGGGGGTCCGGACGGACGGCCGAGGCGACGCCGGACGAGCCGTACGCGGGCTCGGACACGTCGGGTGAGGTCGTGCGGCGCGACGATGCGCCGCGGGTGAACAGATTCATAAGACACCTGGTTACTTGACCGGCGGTAATTGCGCAAGCATTTCGCAGGCGGACAGAGATTGTCCGACCCCGTATCCGGCGATACGCACACCGTTTCCAGCACCAGGACATTCACGCTTTCCACACATCTTCAGTGGCATTCATATCGACATCGGGGGCACGGCCCGGGGACGCTTCGGTAACCCCGTCGCCATCGTGCGGGCGAGTGCTCACGTCCCCATGGGCCCCGTTGCCGCCCGCACCGGTGGCGCCGCACAGGTGGGTGATCGCGCACGAAACCGGGACGACCAGGACCTCGGGGCGAGCCGGTGGACCCCGAGCGACCGGGCGGCTCAGGGCAACGCGGACGGGCACTCCCGCCTGATCGTTTTCGGCCGGCCCCCTTCCCCTGGACCGCGCCATTTCAGCGCACCATCATTCCGCCTGGCCGAAATCGCCGGTCGGATTTCGTTAAGCGGGAAGCGTCGCACCGCCCCGCCGTCGACATGCGCACCCTTTCCGTTTTCAGCAGGATCGGCCTTCGGCTGTAAAAGAAATGTGCGGGCGGGGCATTCGGCGGTCCGCGGTGCTTTCCATCCCAAGCCGGACCGCGTCGGCCATATCGGCATCCCGCGCCGGACCACCGCATCAGGTACTCGGGGCTCGGCGGTCCGACGAGGCGTCGCGGTGTGTCACGGGCATCACGACCCGGTCAGCGGAGTGCGTGGCGGTCCGCCCACGCGGCGATCGACGCGGCGATCTCCTCGGGTCGGTCCTCCGGGGCGTGGTGCCCGGCCCTGCCGCAGTGGACCGTCTCCAGTGAGGCCATGTGACGGGCGCACCAGTCGGCTGTCTCCGCGTTGACGAGCAGGGTGGGCGTGCCCTCGAAGGTCATGAGCAGCTTGGGTACGTGCGCGCTGGCCGCGAGCCACGGCTGGTACGCCTCCAGGCGGGCCACCAGTTCCGGCGGTTCGCCTCCGAGCGGGAGCTGGCGGGCCCAGGCCAGGAGGGGCCGCCGGCTCTCCGGCGTCGGGTACGGCTCCAGGTACGCCTTGAGGTCCTCGTCGCTCACCGGGGTGAGTACGGCTCCGGAGTACGCGGCGCGCACCAGGAGGTCCTGTTCGAGAACCATCTCCTCGCCGGTGCCGGGCGCGCGGAGGGACTCGACGCGCCGCCGCGCCTGGGCCGACACGTCGTCCCAGGACAGCGGCTTGACGACGCTCTCCAGGAAGGCGACACCGCGGACTCGCCCGGGGTGACGGGCCGCCCAGTCGAGGGCGAGTGCGCCGCCCCAGTCGTGGCCCACGAGTACGACGTCGTCCAGCTCCAGGGCGTCGAACCAGGCGTCGAGGTAGCGGGCGTGGTCGGCGAACAGGTAGGGGATGTCGGGCTTGCCGGAGCGGCCCATGCCGATGAGGTCGAGGGCGAGCAGCCGGCCGCGCCCGAGGCGGGGAAGCACGTTCCGCCAGGTGTGCGAGGAGGCGGGGTTGCCGTGGAGGAGGACCACGGGTGTCCCGCTCCCCGTCTCCTCGTAGTACATGGTCGAGTCGAGTACGTCGATCGTCGGCATGCCGGTGCCCTCTCGTGTGTACGGCTGGTGCTTCGTGATCGGTCGGTGTGCCGGTCGAGCGGATCGGCGTGCCGCGGTGAAGGCGGGTGCCAGGACGTGCGGTCGGCGCGCGCCGCAGTGGGAGCGGATGCCAGGACGTGCGGTCGGCGCGCGCCGCAGTGGGAGCGGATGCCAGGACGTGCGGTCGGCGTTCCGAGGCAGGACCGGTTATCGGATGTGCGGGGCGATCCGTTCGTGACGTCCCTGCCGTGCACGGCGTTCCCCCCGATCGCATGTCGCGCGCGAGAGCCGACCGTACCGTTGGGCGCACTAACGTTAGCGCCACAAACGAAGCTACATCGTTAGGGTGACTAACGCAACGGGTAGGGTGGCGGCATGAACAACGCGGCCGAGCAGGGTCACCCCATGGACGAGGGCGGGGACGTGACGCCCGCACGGCTGCGCGGCATGCCGAGCCGGCTCCTCTCCCACGCGGCCCTGCAAGCGGAGCGGCTGGTGAACGAGGGGCTGGCGGGCGTGGACGCGCGCAAGTGGCACTACGCCGTGCTCGTGGCCCTCCAGGACTCCGGTCCCGCCAGTCAGTCGGTCCTCAGCCGCCGCACCGGCATCTATCGCAGCGACCTGGTCGCCGTCCTCAACGAATTGGCCGCGGGCGGCCACGTGGAACGCACTCCCGACCCGGCCGACCGCCGCCGCAACGTCATCACGATCACCGCGTCCGGCCGTCGCCGCCTGAACCGGCTCGACGAGCTGCTCACGGAGGTGCAGGACCAGTTCCTCGCGCCGCTGGCAGCACCCGAGCGCGAACAGCTCGTCCGGCTGCTCACCCGCCTCGTGGACCACCACGCGCGGAAGGAGCCACGCGCCGCCGACGGCCGACCGGCCCGGCAGCCCGAAGCACAGGGCCGGCCACCCGCGTGACAGCTCCGCCTCGTCACGCGACCCGACGACGCCGGTCCGCCTCCGCGCTCCCCCGTGTGTGCCGCCGGATGCCGCCTGACGCCTACGCGCCGGGCATCGAGGGGCGCTTACTCGCCGTCAGCGGGGTACACGGGCTGTGCACGCATCCGCTGCACCGACCTCGTCACAGGAGGAAAGCCGTGCCAGGCATGATGAACAAGATCAAGGAGTTCGCCAAGAGTCCGCAGGGCCGGCGCACCATCGAGCAGGTACGCCGCACCTCCGCCGATCCGCGGCGCCGTGCCCAGGCGCAGCGTCTCCTGGGCAAGCTGCGCGGGCGCCACTGACATCGGCGCGGAACCGGTACCGCCGGGCGCGACCGGCGGCGGCACCGGAGAGGGACGGGGTGGGGCACGTGCCTGAGTGTGCGCGCGGGACGTGCCGCCCCACCGGTCGCACCTCTCCCGCGGAGACGGCGGTGCGGGCATCGCCCGCTCAGCGCCGCCGCGGTCTCGGCGCCGGCCGCCTCGCGGTGGCCCTGCGCCTGACTCGAAAAAGCTGACCGATCCGGCCGGGACCCGCGCGAGCGTCGGCGCGGAGGGAAGCCGGAGGGCGGCGAATCCGCACGCCCGGTCCGTTTCGGCGTACCGGTCGGAGCCCTGCGGGCCGACCGGTACGGAAAGTCAGACCGCGGCCCGGAGCGGCCCCTGCTCCTCCGCCTGTTCGCCGGCCGGGTCCTCGGAGTCCTCGGCGGCGCGCGCTCCCGCCGCGCCGAGTTCGGCGGCGCGCTCGGCCGTGATGACGAGCCGGCCGAGCACCGCGGGCACGGCGATCGCGGGCAGCAGGTGCTCGAACAGTGTCACCACACGCACTTCGAGGTCCTCGCGCGCGGCGAGGATCTGCGAGTACACCTGCACTCCCGTCCACGCCGCCGAGAACAGCCAGGCACTCTCGGCAGGGTCGACGTGGGGCAGCAACTCGCCCTGTTCCTTGGCCTCGTTGAGCAACCATCTCGACGCGTCGATCCACTGCGTCAGTGCCGCCGTGCCGAACTGCGCCCGCATGTCCTGCTCCAGCGAGAGCCGGGCCACCGCGCTCACCATCGGGTCACGGCGCATCTGGTACGCCACCAGCAGGCCCGTGTCCACGAACTCCTGGAGCCGGGAGGCCTGCCGTCCGACCGTCACCGCGGCGAACTGCTGGCCCAGCACCCCTTCCGCCAGAGCCTGTTTGGAGGGGAAGTGGAAGTACAGGGCACCCTTCGTCACACCCGCCCGCGCCAGCACCTCGCCGATCGTGGCGGCCTCGTAGCCACGTTCGTCGAACACCGCCGCAGCGGCGTTGAGGATCGCCAGCTTCGTACGGACCGCACGCTCCTGACGCGCCACCAGACCTCCCGAAGTTCACGTGCACTCGATCAAGCGGGGCACCGCACCGGGCGCGTCCCCGTATGACCACATGGGTGTTCCTTTGCCGTCGCCCTCTAGAAACAAAACCAGGTAGTCCGTATTTTCACAAGCCACTACACCGTTCAGCACCCGATGAACAGGAACAGAAGGCCCGCTTCCGGCCACCCGGCGGCACCCTACGCACCACAGCAGACACGCTGAGCAACCCGTTCCTCCACCGTCAGGGAGCCCCGATGCCGCCCACTCTGCTCGTCACCGGACCCCGCGGTTTCATCGGGCGGCACATCACCGCCGCCGCCCGCAGAAAACCGGACGTCCGGCTTCGACTCCTCACTCGTACCCCCGATGTGTCGCCCGCCGACGACCGGATCGGCACCGTGACCGCCGATCTGGGCGATCCGCGTTCCCTGCGCGGCATCTGCGAGGGCGTCGACGCGGTGGTGCACTGCGCCTCCGGCATCGGCACCGAGGAAGCGGCCCTGCGCGCCGTCAACGATCTCGGCACCCGGGCCCTCGTCGAGGACGCCCGGCGCCACGGCGTGCGCCGCGTCGTCTACGTCGGCACGGCCGCCGTGTACGGCCACGGCCCCTTCCACGGGGCGGGCGTCGAGGACCTGGTGCCGGCTCCGGAGTCGGCCACCAGCCGTACCCGCGCCGCCGCCGAGCGCCATGTCCTGGACGTCGGCGGCACCGTCCTGCGCCCCCACCTCGTGTACGGCACCGGGGACCGCTGGGTCGTGCCGGGCCTGGCGGGGCTGCTGCGCCGTCTCGGCGCGGGCGTGGACACCCCCGCCCTGCACTCCGCCGTCAACGTCGCCGACCTGGCGCGCCTGGTGCTCGCCGCCGCCCTCACGGACGGCGATGTCACCGGCGCCCACCACGCCAATCATCCCGTCCCGCTGGCCGTGACGGACCTGATCGGCCTCGTCCTCGACCGGTTCGGCCCGCCGCGCCCCGCTCTCACGCCGGAGCAGGCTCTCGACCGGGTGCGGGGGAACGCGCGGGCACATCACCACCTGACCATGCTGACCAACCACCACTGGTTCACCGGAGACGAGCTGTGGCACCGGCTCGGCGTGGACCCGGGCGCGCCGCCCGCGCTGCAGCTGCCCGAGCACGTGCCGACCGGCGCGGAGCAGCCGGCGGGCCGGTGACGCGGCAGGCACGCTGCTGTCCTCGATGCCCGTCCGCGGTCACCGGGGGCGATCGGCGGCGCAGCTCACGCAGGTGCGCGCGGCGGGGCGCACCTCCAGCCGTTCCGGCGGGATGGGCGCTCCGCACCGGTCGCACCATCCGTACGTGCCCCGCTCATGCCGCTCCAGCGCGCTGTCCAGGTCGGTCAGGTGCTCACGCGCACGGGCCAGCAGCGCCGCGACGTGCGCGCGCTCGAAGGCGGTGCTCGACCCCTCGGGATCGTGCTCGTCGTCGACCGCCACCAGCGCGTTGGCCTGCACGATGCCCTCGAAGTCGCGCTCCAGGGCCGCGATCTGCTCGTAGGTGCCCCGGCGCTCGGCGGCGAGCCGTTCGCGGACCGGGTCCGGGGCCCCGTCGGGGGACGCGGCGCCCTCGGGTGCGGTGCTCATGCACAGGAGAACGGTCTCGGACCCCGGCCTGTTCCGGTTGCCGTCCCCGGGTCTGCGGGCGGCGTGCGGTCAGTCGTCCGGCAGGACTTCGCGGAGTGCCTCGTCCAGGTCCCGGGCGAGCCGTCCGTCGCTGGGCGGGTCGGCCGTGAGGAGCCGGCCGAGCTCGGTGGTGAAGGTCTGGGTGAAGGCCCCGTAGAACGGGGTGCGGGGGCGCTGCACGGCCCGCGTGAGCGCCGGCAGCAGGACGGTACGGGCGTAGGCGGGTCTGCCGTGGTCGTCCCGTGGCATCCGGTCGGCGCTCTCGCCGGATGGCGCACCGGTGGCGTCGGGCGTCGCGGCGGACGGCCCGGCCGAACGGCACACCACGGTGTCGTCCTCGTACGCCGACACCCGGGTGGCGGCGAATCCGGCGTCGAGCAGGCACCGTTCGCTCTCCTCGCTGGTCAGGAACCTGATCAGGTCGGTGGCGGCGTCCCGCTGTCCGGAGGACCGGGTGACGGCGAGGTTCTGCCCGCCGAGCACCGCCCTGCCGGGGAGCGTGGTCACGCCGAGCTGCGTCCCCCGCAGGGACTGGTGGAGGCTCTGGTAGGCGTAGGGCCAGTGCCGCAGGAACGCCGTGCGGCCGTTCGCGAAGTCGGTGAGCGAGCCCGCCTCGTCCGACCGGAGGGCGTCCTTGAGGAGGTACGAGGACTGTGTGCGGTTGCGCAGTTCCGCGAGGCCCCTCTCCAGGGCCGCCACGGAGGCGGTGTAGCGGCCGTCCCGGTCGGTGAGGGTGACGCCGCCCGGGGCGGACGCGAACGCCTCGATGCCATTGACGGTACGGCCCTCGTACGCGCCGAACTGCGCCGTCCAGCCCTTCTCGTAGTCGCGGGGCCGGTCCTCTCCGGTCTGCTCGCCGAGGGTCTCCATCAGTTCCTGCAACGTGCCCCGGTCGAGCCCCTTGCTCAGGTCGGTGTTCCGGATACCGGCCTTCTTCAGGTAGTCACGGCGGTAGTAGAGCAGGCCGACATCGCTGTTGAACGGCACCGCGTACACCTGGCCGTCCCAACGCGCCGTGCTGGCCACGGACTTGATGACGTCGTGGTCGTCGACCAGTTCCTTCGGCAGCGCGCGGATCAGCCGCGCCTCGGCGAACTCCGGCACCCAGGTGACGTCGAGGTTGACCACGTCGTACTGCGCGCTGTCGGACTGGAGGGCGCCCAAGAGCTGGCTGCGCTGCTGGTCGGCGGAGCCCGGGAGTTCCACCAGGCGCGCACGGCGACCGGTGCCGCGGCGGTCCTGCTCCGTGTTCCACGCGTCGATGAGCCGCTGCCGGATGCCGCCCCTGCCGGTGACGTCACGCCCGCTGGCCACGACGATGTCGCCCGCCGCGCCCGGGGTGACGGTGGCCCCCGGCTGCCCGGAGGTGCCGCCGCCGGTGCAGGCGGCGCACGCCGTGAGGAGGGCGGCGAGCCAGAGCCGTCCCGCACGCACGCCCGGTCGTCTCATTCGTCCCCCGTTCCGGTCCGCGCCACCTCGTCGCGCAGTCCCGCGACGAGGTCGGTCCTGGTGTCGAGGCAGCGTCCGCCGCTCGCCTCGGAGATGCGCGCGTCGGGCCTGTCCCGGTCGCAGGCGCCGTCGTCGAGGGCCGCCATCACGACGGGAACACCCCGCTCGCGCGCCGACGTCAGGATTCCGCCCAGTGCGTCGCCGTCGGCCAGGCGGTCGTTGTCCTCGTCGTCGGTGACGTAGACGATCAGCTGGGGGCGCTCGTCGTCCCTGCCCCGCCCGGCCATGTGGTCGAGGGCCGCGGTGAGCGCGCCGGCCGGGTCGGCCTCGGCGTCCCGGACGGCTGCCTCCCGGTCGATGGTCCGCTCCGCGTCCGCCCGCCGGTGGCGGTCGAAGGGCAGGAGGACCTCGTACGGGCCGCCGTCCCGCGAGGCGACCGCCCAGATCCCGTACTCGTCGCGGTCGCCGAGCCCGCCGAGCGACTGTTTGAGGATGCCCGGGGCGCCGCCCGCCCCCTCCCACAGGTCCCCCATCGAACCGGAGCTGTCGAGGAGGAACAGGACGCGGCCCGGGCCGTTGGCGTTGCGATACCGCTCCAGGGCCGTCGTCATCGCGTCGCCGGTGGCCGGTTCCGGGAGGTGGCCGGGGCGGGTCAGCGTGCCGGTGCCGGTGCCGTGGGCGGCGAGGAAGTCGTGGTGCTTCGAGACGGCACGGAAGCCGTCCTGTGCGAACACGTCGAGTCCGCCCCGCTCCTCGCCGCCGCCGCTCACCAGCCAGTCGTGGAAGCGCCCGACGGCCTCGTCCCGCGCGTCCCGGTCGCGGTCGGCGTCGTCCCAGCGCACGCGCACGAAGGTGGGGACCAGCGGCGGTATGTCCGTGGGGTACTCGGCGAGCCTCGGCGTGCGGGTCGGGCCGTCGCAGCCGAGCCCGCTGACCATCAGGAACTCGGGGACGAGCGCGGCGGTGCGCTCGTCGGCCTCCCGGTGGTCCGGCAGCGTGCACAGCAGGTCGGAGCCGGTCAGCGAGGGCGGTCCCGGCTGGGCCACGATCCCCTCGGCCCGGCCGACGCTCGTCGCGGAACCGTAGAGACCGACGCTCGCCAGCAGCGCCGAGTCCGTGTACTCGGGGTCGGCGCGCCGTACGTCGGCCTCGTTCTGGCGGCGCAGGAGCTTGTCCCGGAGCGTGGCGAAGGTGGCGCCGGTCCGGTGGCGCACCGACTCCTCGGCGAGGTTCTGCGGCACGGACAGTACCATCGGGGAGTACGCGAACGGGCGGGCGTCCGGTTGAAGCGTCACGTATTTGCGGGGCGGCTCGACCGGCTGCGCCCGTGCCGCGCTCGCCGATGTCGCCGGGATCCAGATGTCCGGCTGGGGGCCGATGTCGCGCTGGGGGTTGAGTTCGTCGCTGACCGGGCGCTGCCAGGGGTCGGACCGGTCGTGGAAGCCCGTCACGGCGTCGGCCGCGCCCGCGCTGTAGACGGTGATCCCGCTGCGCCGGCAGCCGCCGGACGTCGTGTTGGCCGGCGAGGTGAGGTAGGCGTCTTTCGCCTCGCGCACGGTGGACTCGATGTCGGGGTCGGTGAGCAGGCGCAGTTCGAGGGGCGGGCGGCAGGGCGAGGCGCCGGGGTCCGGTCCCCAGGCGACGTAGCCCCCGATGCCCGCGGCACTCAGGACCGTCACCGCGACGACCGTCCGGCGGGGCCGGGAGCGCAGCCAGTGCGGCAGCCGGCCGACGGCCGCCGCCGACAGCACGGCTCGTAGCAGGGGGACGAGCCCTGCGAGGACGCGCCGCGGCCACGGCGCGACCTTCACGGCCCGCCGGTCGGGCCGCCCGGTGGACGGCTTCCGGGCGGGGCCGTCGTGCGGGCGGTGTCCGTGGGGCCTGTCGTCCGGCTGTGTGACGGCCGTCGGCACGGGGACGGTGTCGGGCGGCACGGACGCCGGGGCGGGGCCCGCGAGGACGATGTCGGTGTCGCCCCACCGCTGGGGTTCCCACGGCTCGTTGCGCAGCGTCGTGTAGTGCGCGGACATGTGGGCGGTGAGCGCCTCCGCGAGCTCCTGGAAGGTGACGTCACCGCCGATCCCGTCGGCCCCGCCCTCCAGGAGCCGTACCAGCTCGGCCGTGAACGGCGTCGGGGTCGCGTCGTCGCCCGCGTCGATGCGGTTGTTGGCCTGCGTGCTCATCAGCACGGAGAACCGCCGCCGGTCCGCGAGCGCCTCGCAGACCTGGGCGGCGTTGCCCGCGTTGCAGCAGTCCAGGACGACGACCACGTGCCGGGCCCGGCTGGTGGCCAGCACGGTCAGCACGCTGGAGAAGGGGTCGGCGCCCGGGAACACGGCCCGGCTGCCCGGCACGACGCGCGCGTTGCGCATCTGGAGCCACAGCTCGTCACCCGCGCTGGGCACGGCGCCGTGACCGGCGAAGTAGAAGAGGAGCAGCCCCTCGGCCTCGTCGGCGGCGGTGCGCAGCGACTCGCTGAACGCGTCCAGGTACGGCGACCCGGACACGGTGATGTCGCCTTTGCGGAACACCTCGCCCCGCAGCAGCGCTCCTTCCAGCAGGGCGAGGTTGTGCTCGACGGCGGCGAGATCGCCGGGTACGCCGTGCGGGTCCTTCGGCCGCGTGGAGTCGTAGACGGACACACCGACCAGCAGTGCCCGGTTCACCTCTCCGCGCGGGTCGAAGCGGTGCACCTGCCTACCTCTCGTCGAGGTCCAGCGGGTCGACGTCGTAATCGGGCGGATCGCCGCTCTCGACGGAACGGCGGTTGTCGTACCAGGCCTTGACGCCTCTTCTCACCTGCTTGAACACGATGTCGAACGTGGACTGGGCGGCCGCTCCGCCGAGCAGCAGCAGGATCTCGATCCCGGCGCCCATGGGCCTGCCGTGCTCGTCGGTTCCCTGGTCGTCGCTCCCGGCGCGCTCCTGGAATCTGAGATCGCCGTTCCTGGCCAGTTCCTCCAGCGGTTTCTCCCGCTCCAGCCACTTCTTGAGCGCGCCGATGTCGCTCTGGCTCGCCGTTCCGTCCAGGCGGACCCGGATCGCACGGGTCGCCACACCCTCCCCGTCAGTCATAACTCAGCATCATGGCACGGGTGTTGGTGCCGGGCGAGGGTTCTGCCGGGACGGCGCCCGGCCGGTGGGGACCGGCCGGCGGGGCCCGGATCGCCGTGGGGAGCGCCGCGGAGTGCCCGTGTATCACTTGTGCATCCCCCTTCCCGAACGGCACACACGACGTGCGAAGATGCCCTGCCCCGGTAGGCGTCCGGGGTAGAGGGGAAACTCAGTGAAGTCAAGGAAATTGAGCAGAACGCGGCGGCGCGCCACCATAGTGACGGCGGCGGCCGCATCGGTCGTCGCCGGCGCGGCCATGCTGCCCAACTGGAGTGCCGGCGCGAGCAGCGCCGGAGCCGGTGAGCCCGCGGTGGACGCGGCCACCAAGGCCACCTTCCAGCGGCTGGCGGACGCGGTCTTCACCGACCGCACCGACGCCCTGGTGGACCACAAGCAGAACAAGGGGCGCTCTCCGCTGACGTCCCGCTTCTCGGGCGACGTGGAGCTGTCCTCCTCGCTGGAGAACAAGGAGGACTCCGCGCGGTCCTCGCTGCGCGGCCGCAAGTCCCGCCTCGCCGGCCTCGGTGAGCGGTACAGCTCGGCCAAGACCAGCGTCACCCTGGACAAGACGCGCGTGCGTGACCGGCACGCCACCGTCCAGGTCACCGAGACCACGACGCTGACGTACGAGAAGGTGCGGGGCGACGAGCCGAAGACCACCGGCTTCCAGGCCCACCACAAGCTGACGTTCACGGCGAACCGCTCGGGTGAGTGGCAGCTGACGAACGTGCGCACCACGGACGACGGCTACCTGGCGGTGAACCAGCCGGCCAAGACGACGTTCACGGCCACGACCGCCGACGACAACATGCCCGCCGCCACCCGCTCGGCCACCACCTGGCCCGCACCGGCCAAGGCCAAGAACTTCTCCGCCACGGGCTACGACTACAAGGCCATGGCCGCGTACGCGGAGAAGTACTGGCAGACCTACAACACGGCGTACCCCGACTTCAACGGGGCCGGAGCCGGCGGCGACTGCACGAACTTCGTGAGCCAGTCGCTGAAGGCGGGCGGCTGGAAGCACGTTCCGGGCTACGTCTATGACTACACCAAGTGGTTCGGCAACGCCGACATCCAGTCGGACTCCTTCGTCGGCGTCAACGAGTTCTCCTGGTTCTCGCTGAACTCGAAGCGGGCCACCAGCCTCGCCAACGTCTACCAGATGGACATCGGTGACGTGCTGCAGGTGGACTTCAACAAGGACGGGTCCAAGGACCACACCATGATCGTCTCGTACCGCAGCTCGCGGGGCGTGCCGTACGTGACGTACCACTCCACCAACACCTACCGCAGGTCGGTGGCGAGCATCGTGGCCTCGTACCCGAACGCGGCGTTCTACGCGTACCGCACCTGATCCACCGGCTGGGCCCCGCGGCCGGCACCACCGCACCGGAGTTCTCGGGCGGGCCGGACGCGGGGCTCCGCCGTTTCCGGCGGCGGGGCGACGCGGCCAGGGGACGGTCGCGCGCCCGGCGCTCACAGCCGGTCGACGGCGACCTCCAGACCGCGGATCACGTAGCCCCCTATCTCGTCCTGGAACGAGACCCCGGGCGGTGTCACCATGCGGACGCCCGGCAGGGCGAAGAGGCGGCTGAGGAAGACGTCGGTCTCCGTCATCGCGAGGTCGGCGCCCGGGCAGCGGTGCGGACCGTCGCCGAAGGACAGCCCCATCGCCTTGCCGCTCGTCGTGGGGCGCGCCGGGCACACCAGCAGCGGATCGGCGCCCACCGCCTCGGGATCGGTGTTGGCGTCGTCCACGAAGATGTCGACGCGTGCACCGGCCGGCACGGTGAACGGGCCCGTCCCACCCGGCACTTCGAGGTCGGCGGTGGCTCTGCGGCCGAGGCGGGCGACCACCGGTTCCAGGCGCAGGATCTCGTGGAGCACCGCGAGCCGTTCCTGCGGGTCCCCGGTGCGGAACCGGTCGCGGAGGCCGTCGTCGGTGAACAGGTGCCAGGCGGCGACGCAGATGAACTCGCGGGTGGTGACCATGCCGGCGGCCGCGTAGGTGAGGCACTCCCCCAGGATCTCGGCGTCCTTGCAGCCTTCCGCGATCAGGTGGGAGATGAGGTCGTCGGCGGGCTGTGCGCGGTGGGCGCGGATCGCGGGCCGCACGTCGGCGAGGTAGATGCGCAGCCAGTTGGTGTTCTGGCGGAACAGCCAGTAGATGCCGTGCGGGCTGGTCAGCCCCGGCTTGCCGAACTTCTCGGGGAAGAAGCGCTCCAGCCGGCGCTGGATGCCGGGTCTGCTGCGGGTCAAACCGATGACGCCGCACGCCACGTCGATGGCGACGCCGAAGCTCAGGTCCTCCAGCCGGGCCGTGCCCGTCGTGCGCAGCGGCGTCAGGTGCCGGTCGGTGACGCGCTCCGCGAGTTCCCGGTAGTGCTCGCCCACGCGGCGGGGTGTGAAGTAGCGCGCGGTCTGGCGGCGGTGCTCCCGGTGCTCGGGGCCGTCCCGGTACAGGACGGGACGCCGGATGCGGGCGGGCAGCTTCTCGACGGTCTCGACCCCCAGTCCCGCCTGGACGGTGTCGGGGCTGCGCAGTACGGCGCGGGCCGCCGCGTACCCGCGCACCTGCCACGTTCCGTCGTCGGCGCGTCGCACCGGGCAGCTCTGCCGGGGGTGCCCCCTGTCGATCTTCCGTGCGTCGTCGTCGGTTCTGCTCATCGGCCGGTGCCCTCCGTCGTCGTCGGCCGCCGCGGTGGTGGCCGTCGGTGTGCTCCGACAGACTTCAGGAGAGCGCCGGCGTCCACCAGTACCCGTACAGCCGGGGTCCGGCGCACCGCGGCGGTACGCGGTCCGACGGAGGGGTGTCGTCCGCTCGCACCCGTCCGTAGAAGGCGGCGGGTTCCTTGAGGCCGGCCGGGCCCCGGTGGACGTCGAGGAGCTCCTCCTGCGTCGGAGCCGTTGTCGTGGGCGATCGAGCAGCGGACCCGGGCGACGTACGGGGTGATGTGGGTGAGCAGGCCGTGCATCGCCTGTCTCCCGAGGCTCCGCACCTCGAACTGGCCTCCACCACGCCCCCGTTCAGGGAATCGCAGCGCCTCGTGGTGAGCGAACGGACGGCACCTGGCGGGTAGCGGACGGCCCCTATGCTGACCGCATGACCGATCCGCCGCTCCCCGGCCCGCAAGCGGCTTCCGCCTTCGCGGCCGACGGCACGGACACGCCCGTCCCACGGAGCGACGCCGCCGACGGCGACGCGAACCACCACATCGCCACCTGGACCGTCGAACGCCTGGAAGTGTTCACCGCGCGGACGCGAGGCCCGCACCTCGAAGCGGTGCGCGTCCTGGCGCAGGCATACGCCTACCGTGACGACGAACCCCGGGAGACCCGCCTGCGCTGGGCCCGGCTCGCGCTGCTGGCCAACGAGCGCCTGGACGGCGACGGTCCGTGGGACAAGGCCCGCGCGGCACAGCAGGACTTCATGCTCCGTATGTACATCATCGACGAGGTCGGGCCCGGCGAGGGCGCCTGGAGTCCGGAGGAGCTTGCGGCAGACACCGACAGCGCACTCCCTTCCTCTCCCGTCGAGGCCCGCGCACTCGCCGCGCACTGGCGCGATCTCCCCATCGAGCGGATCGGGGAACTGCGACGGTTGAAGAACCTGACCTCGCATCTCGGCCGGCTGCTGCCCCACCTGCACCCCGGCCCCGTGCGTGACCGCCTTTCCGCCTGGGCGGAGACCCGCCGCCACCTCCCCTGACCCGGACGCGGCGGGCAGGGACCGACGCGTCCGGTGCCGCCCGGCCGCGACCCGCGGGCCGCGTACGAGGGTGACGCGTCCCGCCTCAGCCGGCCACCGAGCAGGAACGGGAGTGATCCCAGTACCGGCGGGTCTCCCTGCTGTCCTCGTCGGTCCCTTCCGGGGCGCCGCAGGTGCACTGGCCGGCGCTGGGGTCGATGAGGTCGGCGGCCTCGCGATGCCCCGCCTCCCGGAGGCGGCCGGCGAGCTGGTGGGCGTAGTCCTCCACGAGGAGCGCGGCTTCCCTGCCCGTACGGCCGGTGCCGTCGCGGCGGAGTTCCTGGACGAGTCTGGCGCGCGCCATCATGCGGGTCGGGCTCCTTCTGCCGTGGGCCGCCGGTGCGTGCGCGGTCCCCGTCAACCTAACAAACGACGGCGCCACGGCTTCCGCGCCCGGAACCGGCGGCCGGATCAGCCCTCGGCGAGCCAGATGTCGGGGCCGAAGACCTCGTAGTGCACGGCGGAGGCCGGCACCCCCCGCTCCAGGAGCTGGGTGCGGACGGCCCGCATGAACGGCAGCGGACCGCAGAGGTAGGCCTGCACACCTTCGGGGAGCGGCGGCAACTGCGCCAGGTCGACCAGCCCGAGCCGGTCGCCCTCCTCCGGGTCCTCCTCGTACCAGAAGTGGACCGTGGCCCCGGGCAGCTTCCCTGCGAGGGCGCGGTGGTCGGCGCGCAGCGCGTGGGCCTGCGGGAAGCGGTCGCCGTGCACGACGGTGACGGGCGCCTCGTAGCGGGTGTCGGCGAGGTGATGGAGCATGGCCAGCATCGGTGTGCACCCGATGCCGGCGGAGACCAGCAGCAGCGGAGCGCCGGGGTCGTCGAGGACGAGATCGCCGTAGGGTGCGGAGAGGTCGATGCGGTCTCCCACGCGCACGTGGTCGTGCAGGTGCCCGGAGACCTCGTTCACCCGCTTCACCGTGATGACACGCGTCGGGTCGGCGGGCGCGCCGGACAGGCTGTACTGGCGTATCTGCCGTGCCCCGTCGGCCAGTTCGACGCGGACGGAGACGTACTGGCCCGGCGCGCAGGAGGGTGCCTCGCGGCCGTCGGCCGGGCGGAGCCGGAAGGAGACGACGTCGTCGGTCTCCGCGACGCGTTCGAGGACCTCCCAGGGACGCCAGGTGTCGCCGAGCAGCACTCCCCGCTCGGCGTACAGCCGGCTCTCGAGGGCGATCAGCGCGTTCGCCATGAGCCAGTACACCTCGTCCCAGGCGGCGGCGACCTCGGGGGTCACGGCGTCGCCGAGCACCTCGGCGATCGCTGCGAAGAGGTGGGTGTGGACCACCTGGTACTGGCCCGCGCTGATGCCGAGCGACGCGTGCTTGTGGGCGATGCGGGCGAGCATGGCGTCCGGGCGGACCTGCGGATGCTCGACGAGTGCCGTCGCGAAGGCGGCGATGGACCCGGCCAGCGCCTGGCGCTGCGTCCCCTCGGCCTGGTTGCCCCTGTTGAACAGGTCCCGGAGCAGCTCGGGGTGAGCGGTGAACAGCCGCTCGTAGAAGCGCTCGGAGATACGCGGCAGTGCCGCCCCCACCGCGGGGAGTGTGGCACGGACAGTCGCTGCGGACGCGTGGGAGAGCACGGCAACCCCTAATACGTATGTTGGATGCTTATTTACGGGTGTGGCGCTTCGCGCGCGGAGGCCCGGTGGACCGGGAGGGGCCGCGCACGTCGTTTTCGAGGTCAGGGCCGCATGTCGCGTCCCCGGCCGATGAGCCCGATCAGTACCGGACCGGTCGGCGGCGCGGTGAGATCCTCGACCGTCAGCGGGTCGAGGGAGGCGTAGAAGGCCTCCTGCGCCTGCCGCAGCGCACCGCGGAGCCGGCAGGCGCCGGCGAGCGGGCACGGCTCGTCCCCTTCGCAGTCCACGACGTCACCGGTCCCCTCCAGTTCGCGGACCAGCCGGCCGATGGACAACGTCCGCCCGTCGGGCGTCAGTTCGAGTCCGCCGCCGCGCCCACGCCGGGACTCGACGACACCCAGGTGCTGGAGCCGGGCCGCGACCTTCGCCAGGTGCGAGTACGGGACGCGCACGACGGCCGCGACGTCACGTGCCGTCGACGGTCCGTCGGCCGTGGCCAGGGCCATGACCGCACGGAGTGCGAGGTCGGTGGACTTCGTCAAGCGCATGGCCGGAGCGTAGATAATACGAATGCTGAATGCAAATTATCCGTCGCCGGATCCCCGACTTGTCCGATCTCTCCGCATATCGCCTTGCCGCCGGGCCGTCGGAACCTGCCCGCCCGGATGCCCGGCGCGCGACCGGGCGACGCGTCGCCGGCCCCGGGCCGGTCCCGGCGGCGGCAACGACCGCCGGGACTACTGGAACGGCTTGACTGGCTGAAGCGGCTTATTGGCTGGACCGATGGGAGCGGCTGGGGCGGCTGCTCAGTCCCGCTGCCAGTCGCTGTAGCGGATCCGCGCGAGGTCCTTGATGTCGCCCATCGCGCCCCACTCGTTCTTCCCCAGGCGGGACAGCGGCCGCAGCAGGCCGATCTCCGGATGCCCGTCCACCACCGTGTCCGCGCGCACGGCGGCGTGCACCACCCGGCCGAACACCACGGTGGAGTTCCCCAGGCACAGGGTCGAGTGCAGACGGCACTCCAGCGCCACCGGCGAGGCGGCCACCCGGGGCGGCTTCACCTTCAGCGACGGTTCCTTCTCGATGCCCACCGCGTCGAACTCGCCCTCCTCGCTGGGGAAGTCGGTCGCGGTGGCGTTGATCTGCTCGAAGAGCTGCTCGGGCGCGAAGTTCACGACGAACTCCCCGGTCTCCTCCACGTTGCGCAGGGAGTCCTTGCGTCCCACGGAGGTGAACTGCACGATCGGCGGGTCGGTGCAGGCGACGGTGAAGAACGAGTGCGGCGCCAGATTGGCGGTCGTGCCGTCGCCCGTGAGGGTCGACACCCACGCGATCGGACGGGGCACGACCACCGCGGTGAGCAGTTTGTAGAACGCACCCTTGTCCATGGACTCGGGTGAATAGTCGATACGCATGTCAGGCAGTATCGCTGGCCCAGAACCTCCCGGCGCAGCCACACCGTATCCCTGACCCGTCGGTGCGCGAGGACCGTCCTCCCGGCCGCTCTCCCGCAGGCCCCGGGCCGCCTTCCCGACGCTGCGGAACGTCCGCCGCCCGGACCTGCGCGGCCTGGAGACCGGCTGGATCGGCTGCATCGGCTGCATCGACGGCACCGGGCTGCCAAGTGGGCCAGGACGACACGGACGACTTCGTCGCGTTCGGCGTCAACCCGCCGAGGCGGCCGGCGGACGGGGCGCCGGCTCGGTCAAGGCGGGCTCCGGGGCCCACACCCGTTCCGCGTAGTCGAGGAAGTTCCGCCCGAGGATCTTCTCGATGCGCTCACTGCGGTAGCCGCGCTGCTCCAGCAGGCGGATCAGTTTCCGGAACTGGTCCACTCCGCGCAGGTCGAGGACGAACGGCAGCGTGTCGCCACGTTCGCCCGCCGCTCCGACGCCCGCCTGTTGGCGCAGGGCCACGTGCTCGACGAGGCTCGCCCGGTAGGCGTCGAGGTCGTCGATGGACGTGACGGGGCCGTCGGTGCCGATCCCGACGTGGTCCTCGCCGCACACGTTCACCGCGTGGTCGATGTGCTCCACCACGTCCGCGGCGGTGGGGTGTCCGGAGACGTCGAGGAACGGCATGAAGTAGATGCCGACGAACCCGCCGCGTGAGGCCACCAGGCGCAGTTCCTCGTCGGTCTTGTTGCGGGGCAGGTCGGCCAGGGCACGACAGCCGGTGTGGTTGACCGAGACCGGGCGCCGGGCGATCCTCGCCGCCTCCAGGCAGGTGCGTTCCCCGCTGTGGGAGAGGTCGACCATGAGGTGCTGCTCGTCCAGGGCCTCGACGAGACCGCGGCCGAACTCGGTGAGGCCCCGGTTGCCCGGTGCCATCGACCCGTCGCCGATGTGGTTGGCCTGGTTGTAGGTGAGCTGGACGATCCGCACGCCCCGCTCGGCGAAGGTGGCGACGCGGCTCAGGTCGTCACCGACGGCGACGGCGTTCTGGAAGCCGTAGATGACCCCGATCCTGCCCTCGCGCCTGGCCCGGTGCACGTCGGCGACCGTGAGGATCTTGGTGAGGTCCGCCGCGTTGTCCCGGATGATCGCGTCCCACACGGCTATTTCGTGCAGGGTGTGCTCGTACGGGGGCAGGTCGCCCATGGTGTAGCCGAGGGTGATGTTGACGGCGGTGAGGCCCGAGGCGTGGGCGTCGGCCAAAGCCCGCGCGTCGATGGCCAGTTGCTCGCTGGAGGCGTTGAGCTGGGCGGCGGCCTCGGACGAGCGCGGGGAGTTGGGGTTGTCGAGCTGCCCCAGCGCGTTGATGATCATGGGAGTGGATGTCATCGGCCCTCCTCGGCCTCGTCGCGCCGGGCGCGGGCGGTGGGGAGCGTCCGGTCGAACTCGTCGCGGACGAAGCGGCGGCCTCGCTTGACGGTCATGGTGAGCGTACGCAACCGGTCGACGCCGAGCGTCGGGTCGTCCGCGAGGACGACGAAGTCGGCGAGCTTGCCCGGTTCGACGCTGCCCATCACGGCCTCGGCGCCCGCGCTGCGGGCTCCGATCAGGGTGGCCGAGCGGAGCGCCTGCGCGGGAGTCATCCCGCAGCGGTCCACGAGGAACGCCAGCTCCTCGTACAGCGCGGGGAACGGGTCGTCGGGGTCGGTCTCGTAGTCCGTGCCGGTGGAGACGTCCACACCGGCCCGGTGCGCCTGGGCGGTGAGCCGGGCCGCGAGTTCGCTGTTGAGGCGGGCACGCTCGGCACCCTCGGGTCCGTCCCCGGCCAGGGCGTCGCCGGCCCACATGGCGGCGGTCGCGTCGAGCACGGTCCCCCGCTCGCGCATCAGGGCGAACAGCTCCTCCACACGAGGGTCGTCCCCTCCCGCGAACCTCGCGTGGTCGACGGGGGGTTTGTGCTTGTAGCTCGTCAACTGCCCCTCGGCGCCCTCGAAGGCGAGCAGCGTGACGTGCGAGACGCTGTCCACGCCGGCCAGGACGACCTGCCGGGGGGAGGCGGGGAACACGGTGGCGTGGGCCCAGACGGGGACGCCCTGGCGGTGGGCCTCTTCCGTGATCGCGGCGACGGCGGTGTGGTCGAGGTCCGCGTAGACCTTGATCGCGGCGGCGTGGGTGCCCCGCGCCATCGCCACGGCCAGGCGCAGGTCCGTGTCGTCCGTGATCGCCTGCATCCACGGCACCGCGCCCGGGGTCTCGCCCTGCGACACCTGGTGGGTGCGCGGATCGTCGAAGAACCCGGGGCCGGCCATGAGCGCGGCGTAGCGGATGTCGGGGCCGGGGATCTCGCCGACGAGCGTGGCCCTGGCCAGGTCGCCGACCTGGCGCAGGTCGTCCGCCATGTCGCGGATCGCGGTGACGCCGCTGTAGACGAGCCGGCGGAGGACCGCCTCGGCCGCGGGCCGGTCGGGAGGCGTCGCGATGTGCTGGTGGGAGTCGATGAGCCCGGGGACGACGAAGAGGCCGTCGAGATCGAAGACCTCTGCGTCCGGCGGGAGTTGAGCGTCCAGTTCGGCATCGTCGCCGACGGCGCGGATCCACGACCCGTCGGTGACGATCGTCGTCGAGGGGCGCAGCGGACCCCCGTGCCCGTCGAACAGCGTGGCACCGCGGTACACGGCGACGGTGCCGTCCGGCGGCGGCGCGTACGGGCCGGGCCCGGCAGAGACCTCGTGAGTCATCTTCACCTCGTGGACGCTTGTTACGGTCTGCGTAACAGCTGTATCGTCACTGGAAACAAGGGCCACCGTACGCTGGCCGCCCTCGGCGCCACAAGGAGTGGTCGGAAGTGCCCGCAGCATCACGCTCGGCGGTGGACAAGGCCCTCGACCTGGTCGAGGCCGTGGCCCGCGCCCCCCGCCCCCCGCGCCTCACGGACCTCGCGGAAGAGGTCGGCCTGCACCGCGCCACGGCCTACCGCGTCCTGCTCGACCTCGTCCGCAGAGGCTGGGTGCTCCGGGCCGGCGACCGCTATCTGCCGGGCACCGCGGTCCTGGGACTGTCGTCCGCCGCGGCCAGGAACTCGCTGACGGCCATCGCCCGTCCCGTGCTGGCGGCCCTGTCGGAGGACACCGGGATGATGGTCAACCTCCAGGTTCCGGAAGCGGACCAGGCCCGGGTCATCGACGTCGTGCGCCCCGAACGCCTCGCGATGATCACGCACTTGATGGGTGAGGCCCTGCCGGTCCACCGGTTCGCCGGCCCGCTCGCCCTGGTCGCCGCGCTCCCCCCGGACGCCCGCGCCCCCTACCTCCGCCTCGCCGAGGAGGCGGGACATCCGCTGACCGGGCCCGAGGGCCTGCTGGCCGACATCGAGCGCACCGAGCGGAGCGGGTTCGCCGTCGAGCACGGCCGCAACGAACAGCTCGTCGCCTCCGTCAGCCGCGCCGTCGTCCCCACCCCGGGCGCGCCCGTGTGCGCCCTGACGGTGGTCGGTCTGGACACGGAGTTCGACGAGTCCCGCGTCGCCGGTCTGCGCCGCCGACTGCGGGCGTCGGCCGACGAGTTGCAGCGCCTCCTCACCCGTACCTCCGAGGTCGAGGACGGAGCCGTATGAGTGGGGTCCTCGTCCTCGACCGCGCACAGACGCGCATCTCCCTGGACCCGCACCGCCTGATGGACGCGGTGGCCACGGCCCTCAAGGCCGTCAGCGACGGGACGGCCTCCGCCCCGCCGAGGATCGCCGCCCGCGCCCCGGCCGGGCTGCTGGGCGCCATGCCCGGATACGTTCCCGGACTGGGCCTCGCGGCCAAACTCGTCTCCGTCTTCGCCGACCCCGCCCGGCCGGGGCGCAGCACGCACCGGGGCGTCGTCGCCGTGTTCGACGCCGAGCACGGCGGCCCGCTGGCCCTGATGGACGCCGAGGCCCTCACGGCGATACGCACCGCCGCGTCCGCCACCCACAGCGCCCGCGCCCTGGCACGTCCAAACCACCGCGCCGTCGCCGTCATCGGCACCGGCGCGCAGGCGCGCGCCCAGGTCGAGTTGCTCGCGGTACTCGACCCCGCGACCCCCGTGACGGTCGCGGGCCGCGACCTGGCCGGCGCCCGACGGCTCGCCGGCCTGCACCCCGCGGCGCGCACCGCCGGGAGCATCGAGGAGGCGGTGCGCGAGGCCGGTACGGTCTTCTGCTGCACCGGCGCGGTCCGCCCCGTGATCGAGCGGGCCTGGCTGGCTCCCGGCACCCACGTCAGCTCCGTGGGCGGCTCCCACGGCCCCGAGCTGGACGCCGCCACCGTCCACGACGCCACCCTCTTCGCGGAGTGGCCCGGCGCCGCCGGCTCCCGAGTACCGGCCGGGGCACACGAGTTGCAGGATCTCCCGGCGGGGCGCACGGTCGCGCTCCTCGGTTCCGTCCTGTCGGGACGGCACCCCGGCAGACGCACGGAGGCCGAGCTGACCGTGTTCAAGTCCACCGGCCACGCCGCTCTCGACGTCGCGGCAGCCCATGTCGCGCACGCCGTGGCCCGAGCGGAGGGCCGGGGCACGATCCTCGACCTGTGACCGCGCCGGCGGGCCCTCCGGACCTATGGGACGAACCTCCCCCAAAACCGCGCTCCTGTCTCCCGCCACCCGGAGACGCGGAGGGCGGGGGCTCACCACTCCCGTGCGGCGACCAGCTCCTCGTGGTCCGCGTCCGCGAACCCGTACGCGTCGGCGACGAACGCGAAGTCCTCTGCGATCTCCTCACGCGCCACGGTCTCGATCTCGCTGCCTGCGGCCTCGAACTCGGCCTCCAGGGCGTCAAATTCCTCCGTGGCAACGGCGGTCAGCGCGTACAGGGCGGCGAGACCGTCCGGACGTTCCGCCTCGATGCGGCCGCACAGCCCCAGCAGGATCTCCCTGCCCCGGTCAAGAACGTGATCGGGGTAGTAGTCGTCCTCGTACAGCGCCCGCAGGAACGGGTGCCGCAACACGTTCTCATTCTTGACCGGCATCCCGCTCACTCCCCGACCGCACCGACGACGTGTTCCCCGGATCATGCCGGACGCCACCGACAACGCCGGGCCCGGACGCCGCGTACGGCCGCACGGCCCGCGGCGGGCAACGCGAAAACCCCACCCCGGGTGACCGGGATGGGGTTCGTGGAGCGCCGGGCAGGCCTTGCACCTGCATCTCCCCGCAGGAAGCGGGGCGTCTTTCCTTGGACGACCAACGCGAGGCGCGGTACCGGGAGTTCGGCGACGCGCTCAACATTGATCATACATCAGTCCCCGTGCGCCGCGCGTCGCCCCCGTGAACACCCCCTTCCCCGCGCCTCCTTCACCGGTGGGACCTCCCGGGCGCCCTCACACCTTGAGGATCAGCTTGCCGCGCACGTGTCCCGCCTCGCTCAACTCCTGCGCCTCTGCGGCGTCGGCCAGCGCGAACGTCCCGGCGACCGGGACGGTGAGCCCGCCCTCCACCGCAAGCCTGCCGTGTTCCGTCAGCCAGGTCCGCACGGTGTCCGACGGAGTGCCGCCCCCGGAGAACACCACGCCGTACTCGGCCGCGTCCTGCGCCGCGATCGTGACGATCCGGTCCGTCGTGCCGCCCCTCAGCTCGATCGAGACGGGCAGCGTGTCGTGTCCGGCGGCGTCGAACACCGCGTCGACGCCGTGCGGGGCGGCGGACCGGACCCGGTCGGCGAGCCCTTGCCCGTACGCGACGGGGACCGCGCCCAGCTCGCGCAGGAAGTCGTGGTTGGCGGGGGACGCCGTACCGACCACCGTCGCCCCGAGCGCCACGGCCAGTTGGACGGCGACCTGTCCGACCGCTCCCGCCGCGCCGTGCAGCAGCAGCGTCTCGCTGGACTTGAGGCCCAGCAGGCCCAGCACCCGCTCCGTGGTCTCACCGGCCACCGGCAGCGTCGCCGCGGCCTCGAAGGAGAGACCGGCCGGCTTGTGGACGATGTCGCCGGCGATGGCGTACTCGGCGTAGGCGCCGGTCTTCGTCCACCCGAACACCTCGTCACCGGGCGCGAAGCCGGTGACCCCCTCGCCGAGCGCGTCCACGACCCCGGCGAACTCCAGGCCCGGCACGGCCGGGAAGGTCGTCGGGTAGAACGCCTCCATCCATCCGTGACGGCGTTTGTGGTCAAGGGGATTGACGCCGACCGTCACCACGCGGACCCGCACCTCGCCCGGTCCCGGTTCCGGCTCGGCGAGCTCGCCGAAGGTGAGGACGTCCGCCCCGCCGAACTCGTCGTAAGTGATCGCCTTCATGGCAACTCCCCGCAGTCGTGTCGCGCGGCCACGGTGATCGGACACCGCGGCCGGTGCCGTCGGCCGACGGCACCTCGACGGCCCGCTGCCCGCCGGTGACCGGCGGCCCGGGGCCTGTCGACGGCTCAAGCCTCGTCCGGGGCGCAGCCCGACCGGGCCGGTCTTCCGGACAGTCGCACCTGTCCGAAAGGACAGCCGGTCCGGCAAGGCCGGTCACTACGCTGAGGCGCATGGAACTGTCCGGCTCCGTGCCCGCCCTGACCGCCGCGTACGACGTCATCCGTCAGCCCCTCGGCGGGATCCTGCCGCGACTGTCCTCCGTCCTCGCCGAACCTGTCCCCCACCGCGCGGCCGCCGAACTGTCCACGCACTGCGCGCACTCGCCGTTCAAGGCCCACGGCGACGAGGACCTCGTCGCCCGCCTCGGCACGGCCGACCTGGCGCCGCTGCTCGACTCGGGCGTCGCGGGCCGCCCCTGGCAGGGGACGCTCACCCTCGCCGGCGCGGAACACCCGGCGCTCGCCGTGCGCAGCGACGCCACACCCCGGGGCGCCGTCCTGCTGCTGGTGCGCGAGGACGACGCCGCGCTCGACCCGGCCGTGCTCGGGTTCGTCCAGGCGCTGTGGGACCTGGTGACCAGCCACGTCGACCGGCTGGCCGCGGAGGCCGTACCGGGGGCGCTGGCCCGTTCGCGCACCGCCGCCGACACGCGGGCCCGGGTGATCGCCGAGCTGGGCGAGGCGCACGCCGCGGCGCTGACCGGACTGCTCGGCGTGCTGCGCGGCCGCGCCACGGACGACGCGGCCGCCCGGGCCGCCGCCACCGATCTGGCCGTCACGGCCCTGCTGGACCTGCGTGCCATGGCCGAACGGGACCAGGAGATCGCCGAGGAGCCGGCCGACGAGGCGTTCGCACGGCTCGCGGAGTCGCTGCGGCCGCTGGTGCGCTACGGCCCCGTCCGGCTGGAGCTGGGCGCCCCGCGGGCGACCAGGCCGCTGGCGGCGGACGTGGCGCACACCGCGCGGGCGGTCGTCCGGGCGGTGCTGATGAAGGTGCTGGAGCAGGAGGCGGTCACCCGGGTCCACATCGGCTGGCAGGTCACGGAGGACGAACTGCGGGCGACCGTGCGGGACGACGGGCCCGGCGTGCTGTCCCACTGCGCCCTGGGCCCGGGCCGGGTGGTGGAACGCCTCGACGTCCTGGACGGACGCCTGGACGTCGACGCCGTGCCGGGCTGGGGCTCGACGGTCACGGCGACCATCCCGCTGCGTGCCACGCGGGAGCCGGCGCCGCACCCGCTGACCTCGCTGGGCGAACGCGAGCTGGAGGTGCTGACCCGGCTGGCACTCGGGCACCGCAACCGCGCCATCGCGCAGGAGCTGCACATCACCGAGTCCACGGTGAAGTTCCACGTCGCCAACATCCTGACGAAGCTGGGCGTCACTTCCCGCGGCGAGGCGGCGGCCCTCTTCCACGCCGCGGCCTGACGCGACGCCCGCGGGACCAGGCTGGCCGGGCGGGGCCCGGCAGACACGGCGGACCCGACGGGACGGGACCGGGAGCCAGCGGGCCCGGGGGCCGCCGGGGCGCTGAGGCCGAGAGGGCTCAGGGGGCCGACGGGGCTTAGGGAGCCTAGGGGGCCTAGGGGGCCTAGGGGGCCTAGGGGGCCTAGGGGGCCCAACGGCCGACCAGGCCGACGGGAGGCTCCCGCGACGACCGCCCCGCGTCGACCCGCAGGTGCCACCCCCCGCCGGCGCGGGACGGAACGGCCGGAGCCCGGTGACATCGTTGCTACCGACGAGTAGGTTGTGGGTGACGAAAGGATCTCCATGCCCCGCACCTACACCGTGACGCGCAGCATTCTCGTCGAGGCGTCGCCCCTGTCCGTGTATGAGGAGGTCAGCCGCCCGGCCCAGATGGGGCGCTGGAGTCCTGAGAACCTCGGCGCGACGGTGACCCGTCCCGACGAACCGGCGGAGCTCGGGCTGGTCTTCGAGGGGCACAACAAGCGCGGCGCGTTCCGCTGGACGACCCGGTGCACGGTGATCGCCGCCGAACCCGGCCGCCGCTTCGCGTTCCGCGTCCACGCCATCGGAGTCAGGCGGCCCCGGCTGCGCGCGCCGATAGCCACCTGGGAGTACCGCTTCGCGCAGGACGGCGCGGCGACGCGGGTGACCGAGTCCTGGACCGACGACCGCCGCTCCTGGCCGGACTTCGTGGCGAACGCCTTCGACCGCGTGGCGACCGGCGGGAAGACCTTCGCGGCCTTCCAGGTCGGCAACATCGACAGGACGCTCCGCAACCTGAAGCGCGAACTGGAGGCCGGCCGGACCGCCCCGACCAGCCCATAAAGCGGCCTTATGAGGTCATCAACCGGACCCCCGTACTAAGTTAGGATTGCCTTAGTTTAGGCTTCCCGACGAGCCAGCCTGTCATCGCTCGAAGGGAACCTGATCATGTCGCGCCCTCTGCGGGTAGCCATCGTCGGAGCCGGCCCCGCCGGTATCTACGCCGCCGATGCGTTGCTCAAATCCGAAGTGGCCGGCGAGCCCGGGGTCTCCATCGACCTCTTCGAGCGGATGCCCGCCCCCTTCGGCCTGATCCGCTACGGCGTGGCCCCCGACCACCCCCGTATCAAGGGCATCATCACCGCCCTCCACCAGGTGCTCGACAAGCCCCAGATCCGCCTCTTCGGCAACGTGGACTACCCGCGCGACATCGATCTGGACGACCTGCGGACCTTCTACGACGCGGTCGTGTTCTCCACGGGCGCGACGGCGGACCGGGCGCTCGACATCCCCGGCGTCGACCTCGACGGTTCGTACGGCGCGGCCGACTTCGTCTCCTGGTACGACGGCCACCCGGACGTCCCCCGCACCTGGCCACTCGACGCGGAGAAGGTCGCCGTCCTCGGGGTCGGGAACGTGGCGCTCGACGTCGCCCGCATCCTGGCCAAGACGGCCGACGAACTCCTGCCGACCGAGATCCCGCCGAACGTCCACGAGGGTCTGCAGGCCAACCGCGCCCGGGAGATCCACGTCTTCGGCCGGCGCGGCCCGGCCCAGGCGAAGTTCAGCCCGATGGAACTGCGGGAGCTGGACCACTCCCCCACCATCGAGGTCATCGTCGACCCCGAGGACATCGACTACGACGACGGCTCGATCGCCACCCGGCGCGGCAACAAGCAGGCGGACATGGTCGCCAAGACGCTGGAGAACTGGGCGATCCGCGACGCCGGCGACCGGCCGCACAAGCTGTTCCTGCACTTCTTCGAGTCGCCCACCGAGATCCTCGGCGAGGACGGCCGCGTCACCGGTCTGCGCACCGAGCGCACCGAACTCGACGGCACCGGCAACGTCAAGGGCACCGGGGCGTACAAGGACTGGGACGTCACGGCCGTCTACCGCGCCGTCGGCTACCTCTCGGACCAGCTGCCCAAGCTGCCCTGGGACCTCGGCACGGGCACCGTCCCGGACGAGGGCGGTCGGGTCATCGAGGCCACCGGCGAGCACCTGCAGTCCACGTACGTCACCGGCTGGATCCGCCGCGGTCCCATCGGTCTCATCGGCCACACCAAGGGCGACGCCAACGAGACCGTCGCCAGCCTGCTGGACGACCACGCGAACGACCGCCTGCACACCCCGGCCTCCCCGGCCCCGGAAGCGGTCGACGCGTTCCTCGCCGAGCGCGAGGTCCGCTACACCACCTGGGACGGCTGGTACCGGCTGGACGCCGCGGAGAAGGCGCTCGGCGCGCCACAGGGCCGCGAGCGGGTGAAGATCGTCGAGCGCGACGAGATGCTGGACGCCAGCGGCGCCTGACGACACGCCGGAGCGGGGCACGGGCCCGCTCCGGAACGCCGGCTCACCGGGGCCGCGTACGGGGTGACGCCCCCACGCGGCCTCCCGGCCGTCCCGGCGGCGGGCGGGGCGAACCCTCTCACGGCGGGGGACGGCGGACGCGCGCCCCCTCCCCCGCACCGCGTGATCGGCACGGCCCATACTGGGGGACGCACGCCGTCTCCCAACGTCAGAGTGATACATGGCCAAGTCCCCCACCGTCCGCGCCTCGGCTCCCGACACCGTGTGGCTGGCACGCGGACGCTATGTCGGCCCCGACGCGGAGGACGTCGTCCGCCGGCGTCTGCGCGAGCAGAAGAGCGACCGGGTCATCCAGGACCACCTCGAACTGGACGACACACCGGACGACACCCGCGACGGTGCCGGGCCTCGCGTGTTCGAGGCGCGATGGCAGGTCTCCGGGGCCGTCACCGTGCGCGCGCGGCTGACGGTCGAGGCGGTTCACGGCAGGACCGACGAGTGGACCTGGTCGCTGGCCGCGGAGGCGGAGCGGCCCTGGGACCTGGCGATGCCGTCGCCCGCCACCATGTTCTGGCCCGAGGACACCGACGTGCCCTGGGACCACGACCTCGTCCCCGGACTGCGCTTCCGTGCCGTCAACCGGCTCCCGGCGCAGGACAAGGAGCTGCGCCGGCTGCTCAACACCGCCGCGCGCCACACCTGGAGCATCCACGTCGTCGTCCACGAGGCGATGACGACCGACGAGCGCGGCCGGCGTCCGCTGGCCCGGCTGATGCCGCCCAGCCTCAGGCACCGCATCGTGGAACACCGCGCCGCGCCCGACCAGTTCCAGATCGTCAACTGGGCGCTGAGCGACCTCGGCGTCCAGGTCCCGCGAGGGGGCGCGGTCGTCCTGCCCGGGTCACCCCCGAGGCCCGGATACGAGGACGACGACTTCACCGTGCGGAGCGTCTTCCTGGACGGCTCGGTGCCCACCGACCTCATCGACACGGTGACGCGCTACGCGGCCCTGCCCAGGCCCCTGGTCGAGGACGCCGCCGCGGCCGTGGCCGGTCTCCGCGAGCAGTGGCACCTGCTGACCGTCGAGGAGGAACTCGCCCATGCGCGCGCCCTGGTGGCCACGTACGCCGAGGCGCTCGACGCGATGACGAAGTCCCGCGACCTGTACCGGGAGGCCGCGGAACTCGCCCACGAGGCGCTGGCCGCCTCCCAGGAGTCCGGCGCCGGCGCCCCGGTCGTCGGGAAGCCGCGCAAGCCCGAGGTCCTCCCCTTCCGGGGCCTGGCGAAGACCTTCGAACGCCTGAAGGACACGGCCGGTTCGCTCCGCCTGCCGGGCGCGGGCCCGGCGTCCCCCGCCCCCCGCGCCGAGGAGCCGGACGCGCACACCGACGGCCGCCGCGACGATGTTCCCTGCTCCTAGGGTCAGTCGTCCGGATCAAGCCGGCCTCGCGGAGTCCGGCACGCCCGCCCGCGGCGCTGCCACCGCTCGCCGGGCGGCCGGTCAGGTGCCCAGGCCGAAGCCCTTCGTCGTGTACGCGCACTCGGTGTAGATGTAGCCGGAGGACAGCTTGGCGGTGTCCGAGGCGGGGGTCGTGCCGGAGGTGCCGGACTTCGACTTGTGCAGGAAGTACGTCGTGCCCACGGGAAGGCTGATCGTCCGCTGCGGGTACTTCTTGCCGGCGCTGCAGGGCTTGAACGACGGGGAGAGCGTGCTCGACGTGGAGTAGGCCGTGCAGCTGCCGCAGCCCTTGAGCGTGAGGCTGCCGGTCACCGGCCCGGTGAAGAGGACGGTGATGTCGTCCGGGCTGTCGTTCTTGAGCGTGACGGTGATGCTGCCGCCGGACGCCGTCGTCGGCAGGCGCTTGCCCGCGGCGGGGACGGTCTGCGCGATCTCCGCGGCGATCGCGATCTTCTTCGCGCGCTCCAGGTTCCTGTGGCCCTTGTTGTCCTTCACGAAGTCGTTCATGGTGCTGAGCGCGTCCGCGAAGTCGCCGTCCTTGTACTGGTCCACGCCGCAGTCGTACGCGCCCGAGCCGGCGCTCTTGTCGGCCCGGCCGACGTCCTTGGCGAGGGCCTGCTCCACACCGGCCTCCTCCCCGTTCAGCCCCTCGACCTGGGAGCTGAGCGCCTTGAGCCGGTCGACGGCCGCGCACGGTTCGTCGCCGCGCACGTCCTTGACCGCCTTGTCGACCGCCGAGCCGACGGCCGCTTGGACCTTCGCCGCGTGCTCCGACTGGGGGAAGGTGGCGAGGAGTTCACCGAAGTGCGCCGGCCAGACCGCGTCGCCGGCGGCCAGACCGTCGGACCCGCACTCGTACAGGGAGGCGGCCAGCCGGTCGTCGGGCCAGGTGGCGAGCGAGCCGAGATCCTTCTTGTCCGTGCTCCGGGAGAGCGTCCGCAGGTAGTCCAGGGGCGGGATGGCGTCGCAGTACTTCTTCTGCGCGTAGGGGGCGCCGACGGTCGTGTAGAAGGTCTTCAGGCGGTCCGGCACCCGCTCGGCCGCCCGGGAGCCGGGGTGGTCGTCCCGGAGGTCGCCGTACGCGCGCCAGGCGTCCTTCAGATCGGCCCGGACGCTCCCGAAGGGCTTGCCGTCGGCGGCCGACACCAGCCGGTCGGCCCGTTCGAGCCGGTCGAGGAGCATCTCCTCGGTCGCCTCGTCACGCGCGCCGTCGTAGAGCACGACGCCGCCGGCCGGGACGGCGAGGAGCACCAGACCGAGCAGGATCGCGACGGGAGCGCCGACGGGCCACGCCAGCCGGGTGCGCAGTCCCACGACCGCGCCGTGGACGGCCGCGAGCACCAGGAAGACCACGTACGCGGTCAGGGCGCCGCCCGAGACGCCGTCGGGGTCGGCGGGCAGCGCGACGAACAGCAGGACCGCGGTCGCGGCCCAGCACACCGCCGCGAGGAGCCAACGGCGCACCAGCACGTAACCGAGCCCCAGGCCGCTGAGGTTCAGCAGTGCGACCGCGACGGCCCGCACCGGGTCGGCGGGAGCGGGTGGCGGCGCGGACGGCATCGGAGGCACGGCGTACCCGTACGTCGCCCCGAACTGATCACCTGACATGTCGGCTCCCCCCGGTCAACTGCGCCCGCATGTCTGCGATTTGGCAGTGTACGTTCAGTGGCCCCGCCGCGACAGTGGGTTCAGACGGTGATCTCGCCAACAGGGCGGTACGAGCCGCCGGAAGACGTTCTTGTCATGCACCTGTACAGACGGCCCGGGCTCGTGCTGTCATGCCAACTGCCGCCCTTTCCAACGTTGTACAGCTCGGGGCGACGAGCCGCCACCCCCCTTCGGCCGATCCGGCCCCCGCCCCGCCTCGCCCCAGCCCCGGACCCGGCCCGGGCTGCCGGCACCGGGCGTCGCGGCCGCTGGACGTACGCGCACGTCCTTGCCCCCACCCGACCCCCGAGGAGTCACGATGCGCAGCACCGCCGCTCCCCCCGCCGCGACCGCCTGGCTCAGACGCGGAGCGAGGCGGATCACCACCGCCCTGGCCACCCTCACGCTGGTGTGCACGGCGGCGCTGACCGCCACGGGCCCGGCACAGGCCGCCCCCGCCGCGTGGACCCCCAAGCCCGCCCCCATGACCACTCCGTGGACGAACCAGGTCCCGGTCGACAAGCCGCTGCCGGAGTACCCGCGCCCTCAGCTCACCCGCCCCGACTGGGCCAACCTCAACGGCATCTGGGACTTCGCCGTCACCTCGGCGGACGCCGGCCGGCCCTCGTCGTTCCCCGAGCAGATCCGGGTGCCGTTCGTCGCTGAGTCCGCCCTGTCCGGCATCCAGCGCAGGATCACCCAGAACGACAAGCTCTGGTACAAGCGCACCTTCACCGTCCCGGCCGGCTGGAACGGCCGCCGCGTCCAGCTCAACTTCGGCGCCAGCGACTGGCGTACGACGGTCTGGGTCAACGGCACGCAGGTCGGAGGCACGCACAGCGGGGGCTACGACTCCTTCTCGTACGACATCACCGACCGGCTCAACGGCGGCACCAACACCGTCGTCGTCTCCGTCTGGGACCCCACCCAGACGGGCGGCCAGGCGATCGGCAAGCAGCGCATCAACGACGTGACGCCGCACGCCGGGGGCGGGATCTTCTACACCGCCGCCTCGGGCATCTGGCAGACGGTGTGGCTGGAGCCCACGTCGGCGGCCCACATCACCCGGCTCGACATGGTGCCCGACCTCTCGAACAACACCCTGAAGGTCACCGTCAGGGGCGACGGCGTCGCGGGGCAGAGCGCCCGGGTGACCGTGTCCTCCGGCTCGACCACGGTGGGCAGCGCGACGGGTCCGGTCGGCAGCACGTTCACGGTGCCGGTCCCCGGCCCGCACCTGTGGACGCCCGAGGACCCCTTCCTCTACGACGTCAAGGCGGACCTGGTCTCCGGGACCACGACGGTCGACTCCGTGGGCAGCTACACCGGGATGCGCTCCATCGGCATCGCGAGGGCCGACGGAGTCCTGCGTCCCGTCCTCAACGGCAGGTTCGTCTTCCAGACCGGCACCCTCGACCAGGGCTACTGGCCGGACGGCATCTACACCGCGCCCACCGACGACGCCCTCAAGTACGACCTGCAGAAGCACAAGGACCTCGGCTTCAACATGGTGCGCAAGCACATCAAGGTCGAACCGCAGCGCTGGTTCTACTGGGCGGACAGGCTGGGACTGCTGGTGTGGCAGGACATGCCGGCGATGGACACCCGCACCCCGGACGGCGCCGCCCGGACGCAGTGGGAGGCCGAGTACGACCGCGTCATCGACCAGCACCGCAGCTCGCCGTCCGTGGTGATGTGGGTCGACCAGAACGAGGGCTGGGGCCAGTACGACCAGGCCCGCATCGCCGACCACGTGAAGGCGTACGACCCCTCGCGGCTGGTCGACAACATGAGCGGCGTCAACTGCTGCGGCGCGGTCGACGGCGGCAACGGCGACGTGCTGGACCACCACGTCTACGTCGGTCCCGGAACCACCGTGCCGAGTGCCACCCGCGCCGCCGTCCTCGGCGAGTACGGCGGCCTGGGCTTCAAGGTGGCCGGCCACGAGTGGTATCCCGGCGGCGGCTTCAGCTACGAGGACCAGCCGGACCGTGCGCACCTCGACAACCGCCTCGTCGGACTCCTCGACGCGCTGCGCGAGGTGCGGATGCCCGCCGGACTCTCCGCGTCGGTCTACACGGAGATCACCGACGTGGAGAACGAGGCGAACGGGCTCCTCACCTACGACCGGCAGGTCGTCAAGGTGGACGCGGCCCGGATCCGGGCCGCCAACAAGGCACTCGTCGACGCGTCCCGGTCGCCGGCCGCGCCCGTCACCCTGCCCGCGAACGAGTACAAATCCCTGCGGGTGACCACCCCCGGCTTCACGAACCGCTACCTGCGGCACCGGGACGGCGCCGCCTACACCGACGTCGTCGACGCGAACAGCACCGCCCTGCTGAAGAACGACGCCACCTGGAAGATCGTGCCGGGCCTGGCCGACAGTGCGTGCTACTCCTTCGAGTCGCGCAACTACCCCGGCCAGTACCTGCGTCACCGCGACTTCCGCGTCTACAAGGAGGCGGGCAGCGGGGACGTGTTCCGGGCCGACGCGACCTTCTGCGCGGTGCGGGGCGCGGGCGGCGCGGTGCGCCTGTCCGCGTCGAACTTCCCCGGGCAGTACCTGCGGCACTACAGCGCCGAACTCTGGCTGGCCACTCCGGGCGGCACCCACGCGTGGGACAACCCGGCCTCGTTCGCCGAGGACACCAGCTGGGCCGTCGAGGCGCCCTGGGCGCCCTGACGGCACGGGGAGCGGCAGGCCCCACCGGGCCGGCCGCTCCCCGCCCACGGCCGCGCTCGAACGTCGTCTTCGGCGGGCCTCCGCCCGGTCCGGCGAGCTGCCGCGAGGACGGCGTCCGGGTCACGCCGTCGCGTCGTCGGCCGGTGGACGGCGGACCACCAGGCGCTCCACGGCGAACGACATCTCCCTGGTCCCCGGATCGGGAGGCGGGTGCCAACGCCCGGCGCACACCGAGAGGTTGACGATGAGGTGGGCGTACCAGTCCTCCCCGACCCCGTTCCCGTCGGCGAAGACACGTGTGCCGTTCACCCACCACACCACGGAGCCGGCGCCGAACTCCACGCTCAGCTCGACGTGCCCGCCCGGACGGACGGCCTCGTCCCGGTGGTAGTGCTGGCCCCCTCGGACGTGGTTGGACAGTTCCAGCAGGTCGGGATTGTCGGGGTGGTACTCGAACACGTCGATCTCCTGGCCGCCGTCCCGCCAGGTCCAGACGGCGGGCCAGGCACCGATCTCCGCGGGCAGGCGGACCCGGGTCTCCAGCACGTCTCCCGTGCGCAGGGTGAACTCCTCCTCGCTCCCCTCGGTGGTCAGCAGGCCGGTGCTCCACAGCCCGTCGCGCCGTCGCCGCGCGCGAAAGGTGCCGGTGCGGCTGTAGGCGGGGTGCGAGACGAGGTGGTCGAGCTTGTCGTCCGTCGGGTTGACGGGACCGCCACCGGGATAGGCCCACGACCGTCCGGCCACCCATTGGGCGCGCGAACTGAAGTCGGCCGTGAAGACGACGTCGGACACAGGCCGGCTCCTTCGGATCGTGGGCGTATGGGGCCCCTTCGGCGGACGGTTCCTCCCCAGCGGGCCGCCGCTCAAGCGCCCGGCGCGGCGCGCCGCCGCCGGAACAACCCGTTGGAGTGAATCCGCCCGCGAGAACGGGGGCCCGAGGAGCGGCAGCCGGGGGCCCGTGAGGAAACCGGCCACCGGAGGCGGGCGAGTGTCCGGAAGAGGAGCGTCCGGTCGAGTGACGGCGATTCGCACCGCCGGCGAGGGCGCTGCGAAGATCACCGCGCACTTCGCCACCACGGCAGTCATCGGCGCTGCCGCCTGCCCCCCGGAGGGTCAATGGGCCACGGCCTCGCACTGCGTGAAGCCATCAGCGACGCGGAGACGACACCGCTGATCGGCGTCTACGACATGTACTCGGCGTCCCTGGCGGCGCGCCACTACGACGGCCTGTTCCTGTCGGGCTTCGGCTTCGCCGCCTCGCACTACGGACTGCCCGACATCGGGTTCATCGCGTGGCCCGACATCGTGGCCTTCGCGGAGCGGCTGCGGCTCGCGTTCCCCCGGCACCACCTGCTCGTGGACATCGACGACGGCTACGCCGACCCGGAGGTGGCCTGTCACGTCGTCCAGCGGCTGGAGCGGGCCGGGGCGTCCGGGGTCGTCCTGGAGGACCAGAGGCGCCCCCGCCGCTGCGGCCACGCGGACGGCAAGCAGATCCTGCCGCTGGAGGAGTACCTGGAGAAGCTCCGCATGGTGCTCGACAGCCGCTCGGAGATGCTCGTCGTGGCCCGCACGGACGCCACGGACGACACCGAGATCGAGCGCCGGGCGGTCGCGCTGGCCAAGAGCGGCGCGGACGTGGTCCTGGTCGACGGGGTGCGCACCGTCGAGTCCATCCGCCGGATCCGCGAGGTCACCGGCGGGGTGCCACTGCTGTTCAACCAGATCGGCGGCGGCAAGTCCCCCCGGCTTTCCCTGTCGGAGCTGACGGAGCTGGGGGTCGACGTGGCGATCTACAGCACCCCCTGCCTGTTCGCCGCGCACGACGCCATCGACGACGCTCTGCGTGGGCTCAAGGACGCGGACGGGCGCCTTCCGGAGCCCGCGCCGGGCGGTGCGACCGTCGCCGCGTCCACGCGGCTCCTGGAGGGCAACATCAGCCGGCACCACGGCAGCCGTCACCTTCCTGTCTGACGGCTCGGCCGAGCAGCCGGGGAGGTGGGCGGAGGCGACCCGGCGGGTCGGCCGGGCCGGGAGACGCTCAGGTCGCGTCCCACAGGCGGCGGTAGAAGTCCATGCGGTGCGGGTCCGGGGCGATGCCGTAGGCCTCCAGCAGGGCGTCCTCCCAGCCGGGGCCGTAGTTCCACCGTGTGTTGTCGGCGGCCACGGCGAGATCGGCCCACCGGTCGGCGGCACCGAGCGCGCCCATGTCGACGTGCGCGGACCAGGAACCGTCGTCGTGCAGCAGCGTGTTCGGGGCGCAGGGGTCACCGTGACAGACCACGAGACGGTCGACCGACGGGGGCTCGGGCAGGTCGGCGGGCACCTCGATGCCCGCCCGCCGGGCCCGGGCCAGCCGCCGGCCCACCGACCAGTCGAAGGGGCACTCCGCGACGGGCAGTCGCTCGTGCAGCGCCCGCAGCCCCGTGCCCAGCGCACGGACCGCCCGCGCCGGTTCGGCCTTCCACCGGTCGCTGACCGCGCTCTCACCGGGCAGCGCGTGGGTGACGAGCCACTCCCCCGAGGCGTCCGATCCGTGGTCGCGCACCCGGGGCACCGGTGTGTAGGCGGCGGCCCAGCGCAGCCGTACGGCCTCGGCCGCCAGGTCGAGCGCCGACCCGGCCGGAGCCCATTTGGCGAAGAGCCCGTCCGGCCCGTCGCCGATGCGGAAAGTGAGTCCGCCGAGCTGGTTCTGCCACACCGGCAGGACCGGACGCCCCTCGGCCAGGGCGGCGATCGGCGCGGGCACCCGCACGGGCGAGAGAGGCGGTCCGGAGTAGAGCATGCGCCGATGATCCGCCGCGGGCCGCGCCGCACGCCAACGGATTTCCGCCGGCGCGAAAGCCGCGGCGGCCGCCGGACTCGGCCGCGGTCGGGGACCCCGGCCGGCGCGTCCGGCGCGCCGCCCGGCGGCCGCCACCGGGGGCTCACCCGAATTGATCGGAATGATGGCAGCGGTGCGCAGAGGACCGGCAGGCCGACCAGGAGCCAAATACGCTCGGCCTGGGCAGTGTTGGCCTTCTCCTCGGCGCGGCGCTAGATCCGGGTCCTGCGCCGGATCGCGGCGACGCGCAGACCGAGGGCCCCGGCGAGCAGCACCCACGCCACGGCGCAGTACGCCCAGGCGGTCACGCCGCGGGCCAGTCCGACGGCCGTCCATATGCCCCAGAGCAGAAGGACGACGCACAGCGACGTCCAGGCGATGTCCGCCAGACGCGTGCGCAATTGGGCCCGCTGCCGGGTCCCCGGTTCGAGGTCACCGAGCCCGGACTCCCGGTCCGTCCCCCGTTGCGACATGTCACCGCTCCCTCCGTTGCCGTGAGGCGTCCCGAGTACCCCCGATCCTGAGGCCGTACGCGGTTCAAGTGCCGTCGGACAAACAGGCGTTGGGGTCGGAGGCCGTGGCCGGAGGTGCGGCCCGGTGGCCCGTCAGGGGATACGCGCCACGCCGGCGTAGATGGCGCTGCCCTCGGGCTCGGGGGCCGGTGCGGTACGGAACCACTCCGGTGCCGTGACCAGGCCGGGCTCGACCAGCTCCAGGCCGTCGAAGAAGCGGCCGACCTGGGCCCGGCTGCGGAAGCCGAGCTGGATGCCGGCCTTCGCGTACTCGGCGGTGACCTGCTCCGCGAGCTCCGGGTAGATGTCGGAGGCGGCGTGCGACAGCACCAGGTGACTGCCCGAGGGAAGCGTGGAGACCAGGTTGCGGACGATGCCGTGCGCGTCCTGCTCGTCGGGGATGAAGTGCATCAGGGCGATCAGGGACAGCGCGATCGGCCGGTCGAAGTCCAGGACGGCTCGGGCGCGTTCGAGGATCGCCGCCGGTTCCCGCACGTCCGCCTGGATGTAGTCCGTGGCACCTTCGCGGTGGCTGATCAGCAGCGCCTCGGCGTGCCGCAGCACGATCGGGTCGTTGTCGGTGTAGACGATCCTGGCGGTCGGCACCAGGCGCTGGACGATCTGGTGCAGGTTGGGCTCGGTGGGTATGCCCGTGCCGATGTCGAGGAACTGGTCGATGCCCTCCCCGGCGAGCCAGGCGGCCGCGCGGTGCATGAACTGACGGTTCTGCCGCGCCGCGTCGCGCGCCTCGGGCGGCAGCTTCTCACCGACGGCCTCGTCGACCGGATAGTTGTCCTTGCCGCCCAGGAGCCAGTCGTAGACCCTCGCGGGGTGCGCCCGGCTGGTGTCGATCTGCGGGGGGTGAGGTGTGTCGGTCGTCATGGCGGGCTCCGGCGCGCGAAGGGGTCCAGTATTTCGATCACCGTAGTCTGGCACACCATCTCGGGCGCCTCACGCGGCAGTTGGGAGCAGTCGCGTCTCCGCCGCGGGCAGCCCCTTGGCCCACCAGTGGTCGTAGCGCCGGTAGACGTCCGGGTCGCGGGCGGCGAGGAACGCGGTGAGCGACGCGGCCTCGGCGGCCAGGCCCTCCCAGGCCCGCTCGGTGAGGTGGTGGAAGGCGGTCGCCTCGACGCCGCCCTCGACGGTGCGCCAGACGCCGGCGACATGTCCGTCGACCAGCAGCGTGGGCAGCACGTCGCCGTTCACCCGTGTCACGACCTTGCGGTAGGCGGGTGGGATCACCCGGCTGCGGTCGGCGTAGGCCAGCAGGACGCTGTCCCACATCGCCATCAGCCTGGGCGGCGCCGGGACGTCCTCGGCCGGCCGGGGCGCCCCGTGGATGTCGTACACCGCCGTGCCCTCGGGCCCCTCCAGCACGTCCAGTTCGTCGGCGAGTGCCTCCACCGCCGCTCTGACCCGCGACCGCTGGACCATCGCGAACTGTGCCATGTCGGCCACGGACGCCGGTCCGAAGCCCTCCAGGTAGCGGCGCACCAGGATGCGCAGCCCGTCCGCGGCGGCCCCGGGCTCCCCCGGCGCGGGCCGTTCGCCCGACGTGACGTACGAGGGACGGTGGCCGTAGGACCAGGGGCCGCCGGTGGGCGCGTGCCACAGCGGCGCGTACTGGCGCAGCATGCGCTGCGCGCCCGACTCCACCGGCCTGCCCACGAGTTCCTCGATCCGCGCGCCCAGTTCGGCCACCGTGCGGGGGCCGTCGGCGAACTTCAGCAGCTCCACGACGAGGGCGTCGGCGTCTGCGGCGGTGAGTCCCGACGCGGTGAACCGGGGGTCGCCGAGCCGGGAGCCGCGCAGCGTCGGCTCCATGGCCGCGCGGAAGGGCGCGTAGTCGTCGGCGTGGACCGCGTGCAGGGTGAGCCGCATCAGCGTGGCCTTCACCGTCCGCCGGCCGGCCACGGCCGCATCGAGGTCGGCCGGGTCGAAGCCGCTCAGCCGGTTCCAGAGCGCCACGTACGGCGACGCGGGCTGCTGCGCCTGCAGGGCGACCAGCCGCCGTACCGCCTCCACGACGTCGAGCGTCTCGCGCCGCAACAGCAACTGCCGGGCGAGCGTGGCACGGTTGAGCGCCTCCGCGGTGATCCTCATGCCGGGATTCTCTCCCGTCCGGGCCGGCGCGGCACAGGGTTTCGCCAGGTCACCCGCCGCTCGGCGCCCGGAGGCCGGGCGGCGCCGCCCGGCCTGCGCCCACCGGGCCGGGATCGCGCCCGGCGCGCGGGCTGCGGACCACTCCCCGCGAGGGACCGGCGCCGCCGGCCGAGGACCCCCGGCACGGCGACACCGCCCTGTCCGGTCGGGGGCGGGACGGCTCGTCGCCGGTCGGGGGCGGGCGTACCGCTACTTCGCGGACACCTTCACGTCGTCCGACGCGACATCACTCGCGTACGCGATGGACAGGCCCGGGACCTCCTGGGCGACGCGGGCCACCATCGCGCGGTGCCAGGCGGCCGGGTACCCGGACTCCGGGTGCGCGGCCCGGTACTCCGCGTCGTCGCGGTAGGTGACGATCCCGGGGTCCGGGAGGCCGGCGAGACCCTTGACGACCTTGCCGACGAACTCACCGGTGAGTCGCTCCAGGTCACCGAGGGCGGCCCGGACGACTCCGGGGATCCGCTCGCCGCCCCGCTCCCACGCCTCGATCGTGGCGGGCGGGACGCCCACGTGCTCGGCCAGCCAGGCCTGGGCCAGGCCGAGGGACTCGCGTACGACCCGGAACTCCGCCGCCGTCATGGCTCTGCCCTCGGACACGCCGTCGGCTTCGCGGTTGTCGCTCATGATGTCCCTTCGGATGGTGGGCCCGGCGGAGAGCTGGTACCCGTAAGACCGGAGAGACAGTCCCGGTCAGGGCCGGACGCCGGTCCCGGGGTCCGCGTCGGCCCCGGCCCGGCCACGGCCGGCCCAGGTCACGGGGCGTACGGGCCTCCCGCCTGGGAGGCTGGTGGCGGTGGCCCGGCCGCACGCCGGTACCGGGCGGCCGCCTCAGGTCCCTCACCGGCCTCTTCGCCGGTCCCTTCACCGGTCCCTTCACCCTCCTGAACGGAGCACGCACCCGTGGCCACGATGACGCTGCACGCCGAAGGGCCCGCTCCCGCGGACGAGGTCTGGCTGCGCTACGTCGCCCCGCGGCGCTGGCCGTCATGGTCTCCGCAGATCCGGGCCGTGCGCGTGGCCGCCGACCGTATCGTCCCGGGCCTGCGGGGCCAGGTCGTCTCCCTGGCCCGGGTCACCGCGTCCTTCGTCATCGAGTCGGTCGACGAGGAGCGGCGCGAGTGGGCCTGGCGGGTACGGCTCGGGCCTTTGCGGCTGCGCCTGCACCACGCCGTCCGGGCCCGCGGGGACGGCACGGCGACGACACTGCGGATGGAGGGCCCGGCGCTCGCGCTCGCCCTGTACGCCGGCCCGGCGCGCCTGGCACTGCACCGGCTCGTACGGCGATGAGCGCCTCGGACGCCGTACGAGCCGGACTCGGCATCACTGCTGAGCCGGACTCGCCGTCGGGCGACGGCCACGCGGTGTGACGACCACCGGCTGCACCGGGACGCACGTGTCGGCGAGACGGCGGGCGGCGCATGAGCGGCTGGGCAGCGGGCACGTGGAACACCCCGGAGGGGCACAGCGCCGCTCCCTGACTCCCCCGTCTCCCGGGAACAGCCGGAGGAACGGGCGGGTCGGCGGTGGACCCCGTCCCAACGAGAACTGAGGTGTGTCATGGTCGTCCTCGCCATCGTCGCCGTGTGCGTCGTCCTGCTGGTCCTGGCCTTTCTGGTACCGCGGCTCTCGCACGGTCCCCAGCGCGGGACGCAGCGCACGCTCGGCGCCGGCTCGCAGGCCGCCGGCAAGGCCCCGGGCCGGCTCGGCCGCTGGCTGAGCAAGCCGTTCCGCAGCAGCTCCAAGGCCGTCGGCCGCAGCGGCTCCACGGGACGCCGGGCGCGCGGTCACATGCCATTCTGAGCTGGTAGGGGTCCTTTCCCGCCGGGCGCCGGCCGACGGCGCCCGGCCCCGGCCACAGCAGCCGGCGAGGTCGCGAGCAGGAGGGAACCAAGTCCGTGGTCGATCCGCTGAGGCCCAAGGCGCCAGCCGAGAGCCGCTCGGGCACCTCCCCCGGGGTGGAACTGCTCGACGGGCTCCAGGTGGACGAGGAGCGGCCGGAACAGCCCGTCCTTCTGGACGGCGACGGCAAGCCCCTCGACACCTGGCGCGAGAACTATCCGTACGACACGAAGCTCGGGCGCAAGTCCTACGAGCGGCAGAAGCGCATCCTCCAGATCGAGCTGCTCAAGCTGCAGAAGTGGGTCCGGGAGACCGGCCAGCGTGTCGTCGTGGTGTGCGAGGGCCGGGACGCGGCCGGCAAGGGCGGCACCATCAAGCGCTTCACCGAGCGCCTCAATCCGCGCGGCGCCCGCGTGGTGGCGCTCGACAAGCCCACCGAGCGCGAGTCCGGACAGTGGTACTTCCAGCGCTACGTCCCCCACCTCCCCGCCCCCGGAGAGATCGTCTTCTTCGACCGGTCCTGGTACAACCGGGCCGGGGTCGAGCGGGTCATGGGCTTCTGCACTCCCGCCCAGTACCGGCACTTCTACGCGCAGGCCCCGGTGTTCGAGAAGCTGCTCACCGACGACGGCATCGTGCTGGTCAAGTTCTGGTTCTCGGTCTCCCGCGGCGAGCAGCGCACACGTTTCGCGATCCGCCAGGTCGACCCGGTACGGCAGTGGAAGCTGTCCCCGACGGACGTGGCCTCCCTGGACCTGTGGGACGCCTACACCCACGCGAAGGTCGACATGTTCCGTGCGACGGACACCCCGTACGCGCCGTGGACCGTGGTGAAGACGAACGACAAGCGCCGGGGGCGCCTCGAGGCGATCCGCCATCTCCTGCTGCGCTGCGACTACACCGCCAAGGACGAGAAGGCGATCGGGGAAGCCGACCCGCTGATCATCGGGGCCGCCGACACCCTGCTGGAGCGCGGCGAGGAACCCAGCGACCTCTCTCCGACCCCGCTGTCCCCCCACCGCGGCGGCCCCGGCCAGCACCCCGACAGGACGGGCTGAGACGGGAGTTGTCGTACGGCGACTCGACCGGCGTCAGGTATGACATGGCGCCGGTCGAGGCCGTTCGTGGTCCTTTCCGACGGCCGCCCTGGGCGCCGGCCGGTCCCCGAAGCCGTCTTGCTCCTACCCGACGGCCCGCCCTGGGCGCCGGCCGGTCCCCGAAGCCGTCCTGATCCTTCCCGACGGCTGGCCCGGCAGGGAGCCGGCCCGAATCGCCTGACGTGACGTCAACTCGTAGGCCTCGCAAGTGATCACGCCGACGGCAGGCGACGTACTGAACTTCTCGATCATGGGCACACGGCAGAAGTGATCTTCGTACTGTCCGTGAGAGGGGATGACCGCGCATGGCCACACCCGTACGCCGAACAGGGCCCATGAACCGTCGGCGCGGCTTCGATCTGCGTTCCACCGCCCTGCTGTTCGGGCTCCTCGCCGCGGTCATCGGCATCCTGGGGGCCGCCGCCAAGGTCGCCAGTGGTGTCCTGGAACGGCGCCCCGAACTGGCCGTCGTCCTCTGCCTGGTGGGCCTGCCGGCCGCCCTGGCCCTGCGCAGCGGCCGACGCCGGTTCTCGGCGAGGCGAGCCGCGCGCCGGGCCGTCGCCGCCCTCGACGAGGGGACCGCCACCGCCCTGCACACCCTGGAGACCGAACCGCTCCCCTCCCCCGCGCCGGCGGCCACCGAGCCGTTCGTCCCGGTCGGCCGGGAACCCACACTCCCGCTCGGCACCGGACCGACGGAGCCGACCGACATCCTTGTCGAAGCGGAGCCCGAGGCGGTCGACTACGAGGCCCTGGACGCCGACGAGTTCGAGCAGGCGGTCGCCGCCCTGTGCGAGCGCGACGGCTGCTCGGACGTCGAAGTCGTCGGAGGGGCGGGCGACTTGGGCGCCGATGTGGTCGCCACCGCGCCGGACGGGCGACGCGTCGTCATCCAGTGCAAGCGGTACTGCGAGGACAACCGGGTCGGCTCCCAGGACATGCAGCGTTTCGGCGGCACGTGTTACACCGTCCACGCCGCAGATGTCGCCGTGGTGGTGACCACCAGCGCGTTCACCGCGCCCGCCGTCGACTACGCCGACCAGTGCGGCATCCTGTGCGTCGACCGCGAGGTCCTGGAGGCGTGGAGCGACGGCACCGGCCCCGAGCCCTGGGCGGTCGCCGCCGACGGCGGTCCCGCCCTCTGACACACCTGCCGCCGGGGTCGGGGCGGCGGAGGGGGGTCCGACAGGCCCGGGCCGGGCGGCCGGCCACCGGCAGCCGGGCCGGACGTCCGGGCCGGACGTCCCGGACCGAGCGGCATACCCTGCCCGGCCGCGGCACACCCGCATGCGCAGAGGTCAGTTCACGCTCGGGCGGCGGTGACGTCACCGTTGACGGTGGTGAGGGTCATCGTGCGGTCCTCGGCGGCGCCGGCGGTGGGCACGGTGACCGAGGGCCGGCCGTTGTCGGTGGTCGCCGAGACCCGGTAGGCGGGGGCGTCGTGCGGGACCGTGACGCGGACCGAGCCGTTCGTGGTGGCCGCGGTCGCTCCGGCCGGGGAACTGCCGCAGTCGAGCACGACGTCACCGTTCACCGTGTCGGCGTGCACCCGCCCGGCCCGCAGGGTCTGCGCGTTGATGGAGCCGTTGCGGGTCGTCAGCCGTACCGCCGCGCCGCGCTCGCCGGAACGGGTCACGCTCACATCGCCGTTGACGGTCGTGAGGTCCAGTCCCGCGGAGAGCCCGGCGACGTCGATGCCGGCGTTGCGGGCGGAGACGCTGACGGCGGTGTCCGCCGGGACGTCGATCTCCGGCATGCGCGGGCACTCCTGGTGGCGCTCGCCCTCCGCCGGGCACGACAGGTCCAGGACCCACGTGTCGTTCCGGTGGGACCAGTGGTGGTCGATCCTGCGGTCGACGCCGACGGTGTCACCGTCGGCGGGTCGCAGTCGTACGCCGTTCTCCGTGGTGATCACCAGACTCGCCCCGCCGGTCAGCGCCGGACTCGTTCCGCCCGCCGGTGAGGCGTCGTCCTGCCCGTGGGCTCCCCCGCAGGCGGCGACAAGAGGGATGACCGCGAGCAGTGCGGCGACCCGCCGTTTGTGCGTCGTTGTCGTTGTGTCCATGACCGCCGGTTTCCCCGCCGCGGCTCTCCCATGGCCCCGCCTCCCGCCTCAGGACAGCTGCCTGCACCCGCCCTCACCCCGTCCCGCCTCCATCAAGGAGCCCGGACTCTCGGGCGCCCTCGACCGGTCGAACCCGCGCATCCCTTCAGGAGTACACACCGCAGTGCACGCCCCGCTCGGCAGTACATCGCACGGCCATCACATAAGAAACCGCCTGCCTGGTTTCTACAGCACTCCAGCCGGACGGTGCCCGATATTCACCCATGCGCCATTCGCCAGCCGCGGCTGCGGTAGCGGAAGGGCTGGCGCCGTTTAGAAACGGGGGCGACCCGTCCGATTCTCGCCAGGCCGGATTCCGCGAAATGCCTTGAAAACAAAACCGGTGGGTCCGTATCTTATCGAGTCGGAACCTCAAGCACCGTCCCCATCCACCCTTGCGCAGACGCGGAAAGAGGCGGCACGAGATGACCCTTCTGACCATTGACCCGGCACACGACACGGCCGCGCCCACCGAACCGTCCGCAGCGGCCCTGGAAGCGAGACCGTCCATACCGACCGGACGTACCGCGGAGAGGGGACCGATGGGGCCGCTCGGCCTCACCACCACCGTCCCCCGCGAGTACGTCCACCGGGCGAGCCATGCCGAGGTCTTCCTCACCGGCTGCCGCAGGCACGACGACGCGCACTACACCCTCAGCGGGCAGTGGCCGCGCGCCCACACCTTCTTCACCACTCCGGACGGCGCGCACCACGACTCGCTGCAGGCGGCAGAAACCATTCGTCAGACGGGTCTCTACCTCGCCCACGCCGAACTCGGGGTCCCCCTCGGGCACCACTTCCTCCTGCACGACCTGACCGTCACCACGCACCCGGACCAGATGGCGATCGGCCCTCTCCCGACCGACCTGGTCCTGCGCGCCACCTGCACCGACGTGGTCCGCAAGGGCAAGCGCCTGGCCGAGTTCCGTATGGACATCACGGTCCTGGGCGACGACGACCGGCCCTACGCCACGGGCGGCGGCCGCTTCACCTGCCTCACCCCCGCCACGTACCGCCGGCTCCGCGGCAGCGGCGACGCCGCCGACACCCCCATCCCCGAGCACCCCTTCGACCGCCCCCACCCCGCTCCCCTCGTGGCACCCGCCGTCGTCGGCAAGCGCAACCCCTTCGACGTCGTCCTCTCCCCCACCGGCCGGCCCCACCACTGGCTCCTCAACCCCGACCCCCGCCACCCGGTCCTCTTCGACCACGGCGGCGACCACTACCCCGGCATGGTCCTCATCGAGGCCGCACGCCAGGCCGCGCACGCCCATCACCTCCCGGTGGACCCCCACACCACCACCCTCGTCACCCGCTTCCACCACTACGCCGAGCTGCGCGCCCCCCTCGTGATCGAGACGACGCTGCGGCCCGGCCCCACGGACACACCGACCGTCGACGTCACCGGCCGGCAGACCGACCGCACCGTCTTCACCACCCAGATCGTCACGCGCACCAAGCCGTAACAGGGACGCAGTCCCGCTCCGCCCGGACCGGCGCACCCCGCGGTGCCGGACGTGATGCGAGCAGGTCCCGAACGGGCGAGCGCCCGGCCGGTGCTTGACGGCACCGCCCTCCCCCTCCGCTCGGCTGTCACGCCGCACAGCGTCCTCCCACAAGGACCACCGAGCGCGCCGACACCCCCCGCCGTCCTCGTCGACGGTCCGCACGACCGCCGCTCTCGGCGACGCACCCGCGCCGTCGATCCGAGAGGCCGTCGTCAGGACCTTCGCCCCCCTCCACGGACGCGTCGGCCCCCTTTCTTCTCGCAGGACGCCGCAGAACTCGCGCACGTGCACGGACCCCGACCCAGGCCGTGCCCCTGCCCCGGCGCCCCGAACGCGACAGCGCCATCATCCGGACCGCGACCGGCTCCTTCGCCGCGCCCGTCGAGGCACGACCGGAATGAGCCGCACCGGTTCGTCACGTCACACGGGAGGGGGCTCATCCGCGAGCGCCCCTCCCGCCGTCCCCGTCACGCCCGTCGGCATTCGTCGTCGCCCCGAGGCGCGACACGGTCCGGAGCCGGAAGGCGGCTCCGGACCGTGTGCCCGTCCCGTCGAGGCACCGCGTCGAGGGGACGGCGCTTCGGCTCAGCGACTCACAGACTCAGCGGATGCGGTCGTAGACGAGAGAGAGCGTCCCGTGCTCGCCGGCGGCCTGGGCGGCGAGATTCCAGCGGCCCGCGGGCAGTCCGTCGTCGAAGAGACGGGGCCCGTCGCCGAGGAGGACGGGAAAGACGGTCAGCGCCAGTCGGTCGACGCGGTCGGCCGCCAGCAGTGCCTTGATGACGCTCGCGCTGGACAGTACGAGGATGTCGCCGCCCTCGGTCGCCGTGAGGTCCGCGACCATGTCGGCGGTCGGCTTGTCGACCACCGTCGTCCGCTCCCACGGCGCCTCGGCGAGCGTGGACGAGAGGACGACCTTGTCCGTGTCCACGAGCCACTTGGCGAACGACTCGTCGCGCGGGTCGACTCCCGCCATACCGATGACGGTCGGCCAGAAGCCGAGGAACCCCTCGGCGTTGACCCGGCCGAGGAGGGCGGTCGTCGCCGGCGCCTGGAGCGCGGCCAGGTGGTCGCGGGCGACGTCGGTGTGGGCGTACGGCATCACCCAGCTCATGTCGAGCGGGTCCCGGCCGGCGTAACGGCCGTCGAGGGACAGGCTCATGTTGGTGACGACCCTGCGGCCGCCGGTCTGCTCGGTCATGTCGTACTCCCTGAATCGCTGCGGTCGTCCGTGCCGTTCGTGTCGTCGTCCGTGCCGTCGTACGTGTCCTGCGTGTCCGCGGCGAGGTGCGCCGCGAGCGTGTCGAGGCTCTGCCCGAAGCCGATCTCGATGCCCGCGATGAAATCCGCGGCGTCGACGGTGCTGTCGGAGATCCGCCAGTGCACGTCGAGTTCGGTGCCGGAGCCGGCGGGCCTGAGGCCGAGGTCGACCCGGGCGGTGAACGCGAGGCCGCCGTCCGGGAGAAGCGGGGAGAGCGTGTAGGTGAGGCGCTCATCGGGGCGTGCGTCGACGACGACTCCCTCCGCGCGCCCCACGACCGGGCCGGAGCCGTCGGCGTCCTCCGCGTCGCGGTACTCGTGGACGATCCGTCCGCCGGGGCGCGCCTCGAAGAGGAGCTCGGAGACGCGGAGGTCGTCCGGCGTCCACCATCGGGCGAGCAGCGGAGCCTCCGTCAGATGGCGCCAGACCAGCCCCGGGCTCCCGCTCAGCGTCCGCAGGAAGCCGAAGGAGCGGCCGTCTGCCCACCCCGGCTCCCCGGCCGCCAGTCGCTCCGCCCGGAGGCTGAGTCCGTGGCGGTCGTAGGTGGCCTGGGGACCGTCGGCCCGTTCCACGGCGTCGGCGAGCGCGACGAGCGCGGCGGCCAGCTCGCGCAGCGGCGTGGCACGCAGAGCGTAGACGCGACGCTGGCCGGTGCGCTGCGAGGTGACGATGCCGGCGCGCTCCAGGGTCTGCAGGTGCTTGGTGGTCTGCGGCTGGCGCGCCTCGGCGAGCTGGGCGAGGACGCCGACCGAGCGGGGCCGCTCGGCCAGCAGGGTCACCAGCCGCCAGCGCGCGGGGTCGGCCAGTGCGGTGAGGAGTGCGTCCATGACCAGTAGTATTCACCCTGCAGAATATTCGCGTCAAGGAATATGAAGTGCCTCTCCGAAAGGGCTTCGAAGTGGGTATGCCTGACGTACGGAAGCGCGCGGTTTCCGGACGCGGCAGCGGCGTCCGACCTGCCGCGACTCCGCAAACGGAGGTCCCCTGATGAAGTCCGGTGGCGCTGACAGTCCCCGCTACGTCGCCGTCTCGGGACCGGCCGAGGCCGGAGCCCGGGAAATCGAGCTGGCGCACGAGGTCGGCGCACTGCTGGGCCGACGGGGAGCGGTGGTGCTCTGCGGAGGGCTGGGCGGGGTCATGGAAGCGTGCGCCGAGGGCGCCACGGCGGCGGGCGGGACGGTCGTGGGCCTGCTGCCCGGTCTCGACCGGACCTTGGGCAACCGGCACCTGACGGTGGCCCTGCCCACCGGTCTCGGCGAACTGCGCAACGGCCTTCTCGTCAACGCCTGCGACGCGCTCATCGCCGTGGGCGGCAGCTGGGGGACGCTCAGCGAGGTGGCTCTCGCGCTCCGCGCGGGCAAGCGGGTCGCCGCCCTCGCCACCTGGGGTGTCCCGAGGGAAGCGCTCTCCGCGCCCGGTACGACCCTGCCGGCGGAGGTCGCCACTCCGGCCGAGGCGGTCACCCACGCGCTCATGCGCTGACGTGCCGACCCGCCGACCCGCTCACCGGCCGACCCGCCGACCCGCCGACTGACACCGTCGCGCGCGACCGACCTCGGCCTGCGCACCCGCCAGCGCAGCGACGTGATCGGGTCAAGCCTTCACCCGTCCGGCGGGTTCCGAAGGTGCACGGAAGTGGCGATTTTGCGTCAGCTACAGATCGCCGCTTTGCCCGTGAATGCGGCTTTCTGACCGACATTTCAGGTTCTTCATACCGCTTTGTGCCAGCTCGCGTGGTGTCCGTGAGCCCATGGCACAGGCCAGGTACCCCCGTGTCTGGATGTCACCCCCATGCACACTTACGTCACCAGGCGAGCGCAGTCCGTGGTCCACCGCTGCCGTCCCGTCCCATGGGGGATATCCGCATGAAGAGCCGCGCAGGCCGTCGCCGTACGCCTCCGCACAGGCCCGCAACGGGGCCCGTCGGCCTTTCGGCAGCCGTGCGGTGGGCGGGCGGGCTCCTGTGCTGGACGCTGGCCGCCGCCATGATGGGCGCAGCGGCGGAAACGGTTCTGCAGCCGACGGCCGACTGGTGGGGAACGGTCTGGCGGGTGCCGTGGTGCCTCACGCCCGTGTGGGCCGTCGCCTGGGCGGTGCTGCGGCAGCGGGAGAAGTCGGCGGCCGGGCGGCGGGAGCTGGACGAGGACGTCCCGGAGGAATTCGGCGAAGCCGCCTGACGACGGTGGGCCTCGCCCGCGTGCGCGGACGGCCCGAGGGCCTGATCCCACCGCGGTGCGCTCGCGGCCCACCGAGTAGCCGTCACCGCGGAGCCAGGCTCGCGCGGCTGCTTGGTCCGCTCATGGGCCGCCTCGAAGCCGCCACTGCCTACCGCGGTCCGCTCGCGGCCCACGCGAGCCGTCACTGTCGGGGAGCGCCGATCACGCGGCGCCGGTGCGGACACCGTTTCGTCCGCGCGGATCGCGCGCCGGGATCGCGCGCCGCGCACCGCGTCCGTGTGGGCTCAGGCGTGGGGCAGCCGGTTGGCCGGCTCCGCGACACCGAAGTCCAGTACGTCCTCCGCGGTGCGGGCGGTTTCGTGCGCGGCCTGCCGGACGCTCGCGAGGACATCGCCCTGCTCGTCGACGAGGCGGTCGTAGATCGGCGCCGGTGCGGTGGGAAGAGCGGGCACGGGAGTGGACTCCTGAGGATCGGCTGCATGACAGGGCCGACCGCCGAGCCGGGGCCGACCAATGGAGGACCCTACGCCACCACGATCGATCATGGACGGCCGGGGAGAGTCCCAGTTCGGAGACGTACGCCACACGCCCGCCGAGGTGACCCGCCACGGGTTCCGCCGCCCGCTCCCTCCCTCCGGACGGGCCGGGCGGCGACGCACCGGCCCGTCGCCGGCCGAGACGCCCCGCCCTCCTGTTGCGGCACGCGTCGGCGACGGCCGGTCCTCCGCTCTTCCGGGACCGGTCTCCCGCCTGCCAGACTCCGGAGGGTGCCCGACTTCGACATGCTTGTCATCGGATCCGGCCCCGGCGGCCAGAAGGCTGCCATCGCCGCGGCCAAACTCGGCCGCCGCGTCGCCGTCATCGACCGCCCCGACATGGTCGGCGGGGTCTCCATCCACACCGGGACGATCCCCTCCAAGACCCTGCGGGAGGCGGTCCTCTACCTCACCGGCCTCACCCAGCGCGATCTCTACGGCCAGAGCTACCGGCTCAAGGAGGACATCACCGTCTCCGACCTGACGGCGCGCACCCAGCACGTGGTCGGCCGCGAAGTGGACGTCATCCGCAGTCAGTTGTCCCGCAACCACGTCGCGCTGTTCGGCGGCACCGGCCGCTTCGTTGACGACCACACCATCGCACTGCGCGAAGTGAACGGCCACGACAGGCTGTTGAGTGCCGAGCACATCGTCATCGCGACCGGCACACGGCCCGCCAGGCCCGCCGCCGTGGAGTTCGACGAACGCACGATCATGGATTCGGACAACGTCCTGCACCTGGAGCGGGTGCCGCGTTCCATGGTCATCGTCGGCGCCGGCGTGATCGGCATGGAATACGCGTCCATGTTCGCCGCGCTCGGCAGCAAGGTCACGGTGGTCGAGAAGCGGCCCGGCATGCTCGACTTCTGCGATGTCGAGGTCGTCGAGTCGCTGAAGTACCACCTGCGCGACCTCGCCGTCACCTTCCGCTTCGGGGAGACCGTCGCCGCGGTCGAACGCCATCCCCGCGGCACGCTGACGGTCCTGGAGAGCGGCAAGAAGATCCCCGCGGACGCCGTCATGTACTCCGCGGGACGGCAGGGACTCACGGACGAACTCGACCTCGGCAAGGCGGGACTGTCCGCCGACCGGCGCGGCCGGATCACCGTCGACGAGCACTACCGCACCGAGGTGCCGCACATCTACGCCGTGGGCGACGTCATCGGCTTCCCCGCGCTGGCCGCGACCTCCATGGAACAGGGCAGAACGGCCGCTTACCACGCGTGCGGTGAACCCGTGAACCGGATGCACGACCTCCAGCCGATCGGCATCTACACCATCCCCGAGATCAGCTTCATCGGGAAGACCGAGGACCAACTGACCGAGGCCCGCGTGCCGTTCGAGGTGGGCATCTCCCGCTACCGCGAACTCGCCCGCGGCCAGATCATCGGCGACTCGCACGGCATGCTCAAGCTGCTGGTCTCCCCCGACGACCGCACGCTGCTCGGCGTGCACTGCTTCGGCACCGGCGCCACCGAACTCATCCACATCGGCCAGTCCGTCATGGGCTGCGGCGGCACCGTCGACTACCTGGTCGACGCCGTCTTCAACTATCCGACACTCGCCGAGTCCTACAAGGTGGCCGCCCTGGACGCCACCAACAAGATCAGGCAGATCGACCGGCTCAGGGACTGACGGGGCACGTCTCCGGCGGCCGGGTCACTCCGGCCGCCGGATTCTCCCCGCCCCCGCGACCCCTCCCCAGGCCCCGCCGGCAGGACTCGGCGCCGGGGCTGCGCCGGGCAGGGCGACGGAGAGCATAAGCTCGGCGGATGGCGAAGTACTTCGACGTGCACCCGGACAACCCTCAGCAGCGCACCATCAGTCAGGTGGCGGACAGCATCCGCTCCGGTGCGCTCGTCGTCTATCCGACCGACTCCTGTTTCGCGTTGGGATGCCAACTGGGGAGCCGGGACGGCATCGACCGGATCCGTACGATCCGGCAGCTCGACGACCGCCACCACTTCACCCTGGTGTGCCAGAACTTCGCCCAACTCGGCCAGTTCGTACGGGTGGACAAGGACGTCTTCCGTGCCATCAAGGCGTCCACGCCCGGCCGCTACACCTTCATCCTCCCCGCGACGAAGGAAGTGCCGCGCAAGCTGCTCCACCCGAAGAAGCACACCGTCGGTGTCCGCATCCCCGACCACGTGGTCGCGCAGGCACTGCTCGCCGAGCTCGGCGAACCGCTCCTCTCCAGCACGCTGCTGCTGCCCGACGAGGACGAACCGCTGACCCAGGGCTGGGAGATCAAGGAACGGCTCGACCACGTGGTGGACGCGGTCGTGGACTCCGGGGACTGCGGGACGGAACCGACGACCGTCATCGACTTCTCCAGCGGTGAGGCCGAGATCGTACGGCGCGGAGCGGGCGACCCCACGCGGTTCGAGTGACGGGCGGCCTCACCGGCCGGTCGTGAACTCCCGCCGTTCCCCCGCTTCTCCCGCTTCCTCCGCTTCCTCCGCTTCCGGGCGGCCGGGGACCAGGGCGTCGAGACCGTGTCCGGTTCCCGCGCGAAGGACGTACCGGCCCGCCCATCCCTCCTTACCGTCGAGTAATATCGCGCGGCAGGCCCCCCGAGGAGGAACCGTGCCCAGGTCCCAACGCTCACCCCTGCTGCTCGCCGGCCTGCTGGCCTCGGCGGGCGTCGTCCATTTCGTCGCGCCGCGGTCCTTCGACGCGACCATCCCCCGCGCACTGCCGGGCGCACCCCGGACGTGGACGTACGCCAGCGGTGTCGTCGAGCTGGCGCTGGCCGCCGGGGTGGCCGTGCCCCGTACGCGGCGCGCCGCCGCCCTGGCGACGGCCGCGTTCTTCGTCGGCGTGTTCCCCGCCAACGTGCAGATGGCGGTGGACTGGCGTCACCGTCCCGCACCCCTCAGGACCGCGGCCCTCGCCCGGCTCCCCCTCCAGGTGCCGCTCGTGCTGTGGGCGCGCGGTGTCGCCAAGAACCAGAAAGGTCTGTCATGACGAGTCGCGTGGACGTGGGCGACAAGGTCGAGGACTTCGCCCTGCCGGACGAGACGGGCACGCCCCGGCACCTGTCCGAACTGCTCGGCGACGGACCGGTCGTGCTGTTCTTCTACCCCGCCGCCCTCACACCCGGCTGCACCGCCGAGGCCTGCCACTTCCGTGACCTCTCGGCCGAGTTCGCCGCCGCCGGAGCACGGCCGGTGGGCATAAGCGGCGACCCCGTGGACCGGCAGCAGGAGTTCGTCGGGCGCCACACGCTGGGCTTCCCGCTGCTGTCCGACGTCGACGGAGCGGTGCGCGAGCAGTTCGGCGTCAAGCGGGGCTTCTCCATCGCTCCCACGAAGCGGATCACCTTCGTGATCGCACAGGACCGCACCGTCCTGGAGGTCGTCCGCAGCGAGCTGCGGATGAGCGTGCACGCCGACCGCGCCCTCGCCGCCCTGAACGCGCACCGCGACTGATCCGCGCGTTCCCGGTGGACGGACGACAAAGGCCCGGGGCGTCGCCCCGGGCCTTCCGTCACAGGTTCGCCGGGCCGCCGGTCGTCACCGAACGGCCCGGGTCACCCGCGATCAGTCGTTGACGCACTTGTTGCCGAACGCCGGGTTCAGCAGACCGACCACGTTGACGGAGTTGCCGCACACGTTGACCGGAATGTGGACCGGAACCTGGATGACATTGCCCGAGAGCACGCCCGGGCTGTTCACCGCGGCTCCGGTTGCGTCGGAGTCGGCGGCGGCTGCACCGGCGGTCCCCAGGACGGACACGGTGGCCAGGGCGGCCGCAGTCATCAGGCGGATACGCATTACAAGCTCCCATCAGTCGCACGGTTGCGGTCTCTTCACCATGACCTCGGGAACCGGCGACCGACATTGATGTACGGCCGAACGGGTCCGGCGGCCCTCGGGGGCCTCGACGAGGCCTCGACGAGCGGGAGTCTCCCGGGGCACGGACGCCACGTCCGGAATGCAGGGATCGGCCGTTGCCGGGACAATTCGAGGTACATCCATCGCTTGTGCGTCTCCAGATGCCGGCACCAGGTGACTCCGGAGCCCGGAAGTGCACCAGAGCGGGCCAGGGGTACCCGTGAGACAGAACAGGTCGACCAGGGAGAACACCATGTCAAAGACTCAGCCCGGTTCGTCTTCCCCGTCCGACGACACGACCACCCCGGACGCCCTTCTGCACACCGGCGCGGGGGGCGAGGTGTCCGCCGAGGACCTGGTGCTCGCCGCGGGCCGTGACGTCAACCCGAAGAACCTCGCCTGGGCGGAGCGCAGGCTGGCGGAGGACGGCCAGGCGGCCATGGACAAGCTCCTGCCGTAAGGAACCGAGGACCGGAGCGGCCGGGCGGTGCACACCGCCCGGC
>NZ_JBSGZN010000051.1:0-56149 GCF_053611025.1 Streptomyces sp. NPDC054842 | reverse complement strand
GTCCCGCCGGGAGAAACCCGGCGGGACGGCGACGTTCCCGAAACCCTCCTAGGTGCGTCACCGCCTTGACAGGTGACGCTCGTTTTGGGCACTATGAAGTCACCGATCGAGCAGGTGACGCTAGAAGCGGCTGCCGAGAGGTTCACCGACGTACGGGCTTCCGCCCGCGTCCCCGTCTTTCGTAGAGGATTTGTCATGCCGAACTACACCGCCCACGTGAAGGTCACCGGCGAAGGCCGTAACGGCGGGCGCGCCCGGTCCGACGACGGTCTGCTGGAGACCGACCTGGCACTGCCCAAGGAACTGGGCGGGGCCGGTACGGCGACCAACCCCGAGCAGCTGTTCGCGGCCGGCTGGGCGGCCTGCTTCCTGGGCGCGGTCCGGGTCGCGGCGGCCGAGCGCAAGATCCGTCTGGCCAGCACCGAGATCGACACCGACATGACGCTGAACCACGGCGACGACGGCTTCTCCCTGGCCGCCGTCCTCAACCTCCAGGTCGGCGGCGTGAGCCAGGAGCAGGCCACCGAACTCGCCGAGGCCGCCCACCAGATCTGCCCGTACTCCAAGGCGATTCGCGGCAACATACCGGTGACCATCAACGCCGTCGCCGTCTGACCCCGCCGGACCGGCGCGACCGGCCCCTCCCCCGCCCCGCAGGCCCCGTACACGCACCCCGCGTGTACGGGGCCCCTGCGCGTGTCCGACGCCCGGGGACGCCGGAACTCACCGGTCCACGGCGGCTCTTGCCCCGAGCGGACACAGGGCGGACCGCTTGGTCCTCCGGCCCTGTCGACAGCGGAAGGCCGCCCCACCGGGTGCGGTGGGGCGGCCTTTGCCGCTCAGACTTCTTTGCCGCTTTGCCGGCTCTGTCGCCGTGCGTGGTCCCTCAACGGTCTCAGTTCTCGCATTCCGCGGGCCGGTCTCCGCCCTCGCTCGCAGGCCCGGCCTTGCCCCCGTACTCAAGTCGGTCCTTGCCGCGGGACTGGAGGCGGTCCTTGTCCTGGGACCGGGTCCGGCGCTTGTCCTGGGCCGGATCGTCCGAGAGCCACCGGGGGTGCAGACGAGCGGCCCAGGCGCGGTCGACGTATCCGGTCCGCATCCCCTCCAGAGCCCCGGGATCCGCCCTGGCCTTCCGCCTGTGGGCGAGGACCACGAAGGTGATCGCCCAGGCGACGACGTCGTGGACGAAGATCGCGCTGGTGCGGGAGATGAACGGCAGGAAGCCCATGAACCACATCAGCAGCCCGGTGAGCAGCATGACCAGGACGGCACCGGCGATCCAGCCCGCGTAGAGCTTCTGCCCCGCGTTGAACTTGCCGGCCGGCCGTGAGTCGGGCGACTTCAGCCGGTGGCGGACGGCGCGCAGCCACTGCCTGTCGTACTCGGCGAAGCGGTTGAGCCGGCGCAGGTCCGCCCGCATCTCGGCCGAGAAGAGGCCCAGCAGCACCGGGACGGGGATCAGGAGCCCCGACCACTTGTGCACGGTGGACACCAGGTAGCGTCTGCCGACGAGTTGGGCGACGGGCCCGATGTAGAGGCAGGCGGCCGTCACCAGGCAGAGGAGCACCAGCCAGCCGGTCGAACGGTGCACCAGGCGCTCGGCGCGGGTGAAGCGCCGGACCCTCCCCGAGCGGTCAGGCCGCGGCCCGGTCCCTGTCGGCCCCGTCGAGCCAACCGTCGACGTCATAGCCGCGTTCCTCCCAATAACCGGGTTCCACCGTGCTGGTGACCGTGATGCCGGACAGCCACTTGGCCGACTTGTAGAAGTACATCGGCGCGACGAAGAGGCGGACCGGCCCGCCATGGGCGTGCGTGATGGGCTTGTCCTGCATGTCGAGAGCGACCAACACGTCGGCTCTGCGCGCCTGTTCGAGGGTGAGGCTCTCGGTGTAGGCCCCGTCGAAGCACGTGAAGTGGACGGCCGTGCCCTTGGACCGCACTCCCGCGGCGTCCAGGAGGTCCGACAACTTCACGCCGCTGAACGGCGTGTCGTCCACGCGCCACCCGTCGGTGCACACCACGTCGGCGACGACCCGGGTCTGCGGCATCGCGCGCAGCTCGGCGAGCGTGTAGGACGTCGGCCGGTCCACCAGGCCGTCGATGGTCAGTTCGTAGTTCGTCGCGTCCTTGTGCGGGACCGACGTGACGACGCTGAAGTACCGAAAACCACCCGGGTTGGGCAGCAGGCCGGTGATGCCGGTCGGGTCGACCTGGGAGGAGGACGCGAGGAACCGCTCCCAGCCGTTCTGCAGGTAGGGGGCACCGACGAGGCCGGCGGCCCCCGCGGCGAACATGCCCAGCATGGCCCGGCGCGCCATCGGCGCCCCGTCGGCCGGACGTTTCGACTTCCCAGTCATGACCACCAGTCCTTCGCCTCGCGGCGACAGCGGCGCATACGTGGCCACCGTGCGGCCGTGGGTGTGCGCGGGTTCGTACGACGGGGGTGCCGGGTGGTGCCCGATCCGGCTGCCCGGTCAGCCCGCGGCGACCGGACCTGCGCCGCTCGCGGCCGACTTCGACAGCCGACTCGTCGACAGCGAGCCGTCACCCCCTGAAGCGGTGTACGCATGCTGCCACGCCAATTCGTCACCAGTCAATGTGGTGACGAAGTGTCCGCCGTCACCCGAGCTGGACAATTCGAGACCGTGTCCGCGGGCGATTGCCGGCATCACATCACGGTGAATCGGCGCATGGACGGCCGGTCGGCGAGTCGCCCATAACGCCGCCATGACTCACCGTTTCGACAGGTGAGCGACGAACAAGCAAGCCGTCTTGGGGCGGACTGCACCCGGGCGAGCGAGGAGGAATGACACCTCCAGGGGACTGCGAGCTCGGAGCATTCCGCTACGCGCCGCAGCCCCCCGTGTACACATACGGGCCGGGATGGCCCTCGGCCAGATCAGGAGAAGACGACGTCGTCGATGTCGATGGTGACGAGCTCGATGTCCCGGATCGGGGCACCGTCCTCACCGATCGGGTGGACGCGCCGCTTGGTCGGGACCATGATCCCGCCGAACTCCTTGTACTCCGAGGTGTAGTGCGCGGCCGGCCCGGCGTTGAGGACCTCGGCCGTGTAGTCGTGCCGGCGCAGCAGCCCGGCCTCGTCGAAGTAGAAGACCTGCTCCTTGGAGTGCGTGGCGATGCTGTCGGGGAAGGTCACCTTCAGCCGCCGCAGCGTGGCACCGTCCTCGGTCACGGGCGCCAGTTCCTCTGTCGTGAACTCGGGCGAGGCGAACGTGAACGGGCTGGTCAGGTAGGTCCACATCGCGTAGCCGGCGAAGTAGGCGAGGTGCAGGTCGTCCCAGGGGGTCTCCAGGGTGTGACCGTCGAAGGACGCACGCGGGTCGAGCCGCGCGGCCCGCACCTCACCGCGGTCGTTCTCCACGGCCACGCGCCGGGCGGTGAAGGACGTGCGCAGGTCGGGCGCGGTGAAAGGGCTGTGGCTGGCGTACTGCTCGTGGGGATCGAGGCCGACCCGCACGGTGGCCGAGTCGAGAATGCCGCTCTTCCCCTTCAGCTCCCACAGGCCGCCGCCGGTACGGATGGCGGCCGTGACCGTGCGGTACCGCTCGTACCGGTCCAGGCCGCCGTGGGCGTCGATGACAGTGGTGGTGAGGTCGGTCATGGGGTCCTCATTCGCGATGGAGTGTCCGTTCCGGACGAATGACCCGACCATAACGACCGGTCGTCTTAAAAGCAACGGACGCACACCTGTCGAGGGGGTGACTCGGCCCACGCCGGGCGAGCGAGATGGAGCCAACCCGCTTACACAGCCCATATCGGTGGCCGCGACGGCTTGAGCGGGCAGCGAGACGACCACGGCCGCCCCCTGGCCGCGCGGGCGCAAGTGGTACCCTAAGACGATCGACCATCTTGCTAGGAGACGTCATCGTGGCTCGGGCCAGTTTGCGGGAAAACATCATCGAGGCAGCCGTCGACCGCTTCCATTCGCACGGGTACGCGGCCACCGGCGTGAAGGACATCACCGACGCGGCCGGTGCTCCCAAGGGGTCCTTCTACAACCATTTCGAGAGCAAGGAAGCCCTGGCCGTCGTGGCGCTGGAGCGCTACGGCGCGAGTCGCCGGCTGGACATGCTGGCCGACGGCTCGGTGGCCCCGCTCGCCCGGGTGCGCCGGCACTTCGAGTTCCTCCGCGACGAGAACCTCGACGCCGGTTTCGCCCGCGGCTGCATGGTCGGTGACATGGCGGTCGAGGTGGCCGACCACAGCGAGGCCGTGCGGGCCAGCGTGCTGGAGAGCTTCAGCTACTGGCGCGAGGCGCTGGCGGGGGCCATCCTCGACGCCCAGGAGGCGGGCGAGGTGTCCAAGGCGCAGGACGCCGCCACTCTGGCCGCCTTCGTGCTCAACGCATGGGAAGGCACCCTGATCGCCACCAGGACCGACCGCTCGGCGAAGCCGTTCGAGTCCTTCTTCACGATCGTCTTCGGCGCCGTCCTGCGCTGACGGACGGACCGCGCGTCCCGAACGGAAGCGGCATCCCCCGAGGGACGGATGCCGCTTCCGTTCGGGACGTTTCGCTTTCCGCTCCCCCGCCGAGCCGCCCGGGACGCATGCACGCCGGACGTTCCCCGCCGCGCCGCGGGGCTACGGCCCGGGGCGGGACGACGTCGCACATCCCCGGCGGACCCATGCCTCGCCCGTCGGGAACACTGCGGCGCAGGCCACCCGGTCCGCGTGTGAAGTGGCCGCGTCGGCAGCTCACTTGGCGTCTGCGGAGCGCCCTTCTTCGGCCGCGCACGTGTCCGGGGCGACCCGGGCACCGCGCTCGTGGACGTGGGGGGCCGGCGAGCGGTCGATGTTCAGGCTGAGCAGTTCGGGGCGGCTGTAGTGGCCACTCGCGTCCATCAGGCGCTTGCGGCGGTCGATGAGGGCGAGGTCGAGGTCGGCAATGACCTCGCCCTCGCCGGAGGTCAAGGGCTCACCGACGAGCTTGCCCTCGGGGTCGACGATGGCGGTGAAGAATCCGCCCGAGACCGCCTGGACGGGACCGCCGGTGTCCTTGGCGATCTGCGCCTGCTGGTCGGCGTCGAGCCACGCGGTGGCGTTGACGACGAAGGCGGCCGATTCCAGGGCGTGCTGGCGGATGTTGACCTCGATCTGCTCGGCGAAGAGTTCACCGCCGAAGGCGCCGGGGTACATCGCCGCGTGGATCTGCTCGCCGTCGGCGATGAGGGCGTGGCGGGCCAGCGGCTGGTAGTGCTCCCAGCAGGCGAGCTGGCCGATGCGGCCCACGGAGCTGTCGACCGCGCGCAGCCCCGATCCGTCTCCCTGACCCCAGACCATGCGCTCGTGGTAGGTCGGCGTGATCTTGCGGCGGCGCTGGATGAGGGTGCCGTCGGCGTCGAAGAGGAGCTGGGTGTTGTAAATGGTGCCGCCGTCGCGCTCGTTGACGCCGATGGCGACGACCATGCCGGCCTCGCGGGCCGCGTCGCCGATCGCGTCGGTGTCGGCGGAGGGCACGGTCACCGACTCCTCCAGCAGGCGCAGGTGCTCCGTGGCCTGCGCGTACGGGGGCTGCACGAAGGAGAAGTAGGGGTAGTAGGGGACGACGGTCTCCGGAAAGACCGCGAACTCAACCCCTTGGCGCCCCAGTTCGCGGATCTTGCCGACCACCTTCTCGATCGTCCCGGCGCGGCTGTAGAGCACCGGACTGATCTGTACCGCGGCTGCCTTCACAACAGTCATGGCAAAGCTCCTCATCAATTGTGCGGTCCTGGATGACGTCGGGTTGCGTCTGCCGCTCGAGCGGGGACACGACCGACCTGCGGCTCGATCGGCCGCGGGGTGAGGGGTGCGCTCTCTGTCGGGCCGCTCAATTACTGTCGGCCGACCGCCGTCACCGACAGGGCCTCATCGGCCCGCACCACCAATAGGAGCATATGCTCCTATCTTCCGGATGGCAAGGACTCACCCCCCACCTCCTCGCACGTACGGTGGATGCGGACCTGTGCGCTCACCGCGCCGGGCCCCGCACGCTTCGGGGTACGGCGCCGGTCCGCCGCGGAACCGACCCCGGCCGGATCCATAACCGACCCCCGGGTCGCCGCCCGCTCTAGAGCCAGCCTCGGCGGGCGGCCTGCCAGGCCAGTTGCATACGGGTCACGGCGCCCGCCAGGGCCATCATGTGCTGGATGCGGCGCTGGACGGTACGCCGGCTCAGTCCCATCTGGCTGGCGATCGCCTTGTCGGTGATGCCCGCGACCAGGAAGGCGAGGAGTCTGCGGTCGGTCTCACGCAGGACGTCGGCGCTCTCGGCGTGATCGGTGCCGGTCGCGCCGTCGATGGCGCCGGACGCGCTGATGTCCAGGGGGACGGCGTCCTCCCAGTACCGCTCGAAGAGGGCGATCAGCGCCTCCAGGAGACTGCTGCCCCTCAGCAGTGCGGCCGTCGGCTCACCGGGGCTGCCGAAAGGCCCCCCGGGCACCAGCGGGCAGATGGCCATCTCCCGGTCGGCTATGGCAAGCCGCAGCGGGAGATGGGGTACGGAGCGGGCCAGCTCGCCGGCCTGCACGCCCGCGACAACGTTATCGACGGCGCCGGGATCATCGAAGAAGGCCCGCTCGTAGACGACCCGGTAGCGGACGCCGCGCGCCAGCGCCTCGTACTCCGCGTGGTTGCTCCCCGACGACATGGCCACGTACTGGGCCTTGCAGAACCACAGCAGCTCATGGCGGGCGTTGCCCTGCAGGTGGCGCAGGTGCTGGCGCATCGCCTCGGCGCCGGTGATGACTTCGATGAGGTGCCCGGGGTCCTGGTGCCGGCGGCTGCTGCGGTAACTGCCCAGGAGCTCGGTGACGGCGGTCCGGGCCTCGTCCAGCGCCTCGGCCCGGCGCTGCAGCCGCGGGAGCAGCGTGACGTCGGGAGGGGACGCCACGAAACGAAAGGGGGCGCTGTCACTGGTGCTGGCGAGCCCTTTGCCCACGAGCGCGGCGAGAACGGACTCGGCTTCGGCGAGGGCGAAGCGGGAGTGTGACGCGATCTCCTCGACCGAGGCGGTCGACGTGGCGACCAGGAGCCGGTAGACGGTCTCCTCGGCGGGTGTGAGGCCAGCCGCTTCGAGCATGGCCGAGTCCTCCTGGGATCGGGGGCGCGCAGAGGTGGCCGCGCACCGTGGAGGTGGAGGTGGTGGAGAGCTGGACGCGGGAGCGGACGCCGAACGAGGAGAGACCCGGCTGTGGTCAGGTCCCGATGTTGTTCAGGGCGGCCGCGAGCTTCTTCAGGTCGAGCCCGGTCAGGTGGTCGAGGAAGTGGCGGCGCACAGAGGCCAGGTTGCTCGGCCACGCCTCTTCGAGCCGGGCGAAGCCCTCGTCGGTGAGGATGGCGTTGTAGCCGCGGGCGTCCTCCGCGGAGCGGACGCGCTGGATGAGCCCCTGGGCCTCCAGCCGGCTCGCCAGGCGGGTGATCCCGCTGAGCGACATGTCGATCGCACCGGCGAGGTCGCTCATGCGCAGCTGCCTGTTCGGAGCCTCGGAGAGATTCATCATCGCCAGGTACTCGACGAGGGAGATCCGCTGCTCGCGGATCATGTCGGCGTCGATGGCACGCGGCAGCGTGTAGATGACGCGGCTGAGGGACCGTACGACGGCCTCTTCGTCCGGCGTGAGGGGCTTCAACGGCTCTGACTGCGGTGCGACGCGTGACATGGACCCACTTTACTTGCTCGACGAAGGAAATTGGTGACCGGTCATCCGGCGTACCGCCGACGGGCTCCCGCCGGCACCTCTGCACCCGTCACAGGACGGACGGGGGTTCCCGGCCGGAGCGTGTGGAGGTGTGGCGCTCAGCCCGCGAGACTAGAGGGGCGGGGAAAGAAGCTCGTGTACACGCCACCACCGGTCTCGGGACGGGCATCGGGCCGCACGGCCACTCCGCGGCACGCTACAATAAATTGCTTCGCGTAGCAATATGCCATGATGAGTGCGCCCGCTGCCCTGCCGGCCAGGTGCCGGTCGAACCCGCGCGGCGCGACGCTGCGCAGCTGAGACCGTCCGTCCGGCGCGGGGCCCTGAGCCGCCCCGGCCAGAGACGCGGCGCGCTGCCCACGTAGGAGGAGGACCGCCCGTGACACGGAACTCGGCACGCACGGAAGAGGTGCGCCCGCTCGACCCGGACGAAGAGGCCGTCGTGCGGTCCCTGCCCCACCTCATCTACGCCCTGCCCAACGCCATCGACGGCGAGATGGCCCGTGAGCAGCGGCTGTCTGCCACCGAGTACCTGACGCTGATGCACCTGTCCGAGGCACCCGATCGGCGGCTGAGGATGGGTGAACTCGCGGAGGGGTGCGCCATGTCGTGCAGTGGCATGACCCGCATCGTGCGCCGGCTGATGAGCCAGGACCTCATCGGCCGGGTGCAGTGCGACCTGGACGCGCGCAGCTGGAAGGCTGAGCTGACCGACGCCGGTCTGGCGCGGCTGGAGGAGGCGTGGCCGACGAACCTGGCCGCCGTGCGCCGCCACTTCCTCGACCACCTCAAGGACTTTGACCTGAAGGAACTCGCCGCCGCCTTGCAGAAGGTGGCCACATAAGGGCTTGACGCCTGGCCAAGCCCGTCCGCACGGCCGCCCGTTCAGTCAGTTGCCAGACCTGAAGCGGCGGGTTCGCTCGCCCTGATGCGTGACCGCCCCAACGGGGCGACAGCGCGGCCGCAGCGGCAGGGCGACCCGAACCGGCAGTCGCGCCCTCACGGGCGCACGGTCGCCGTCGCCTTCCGCCCGCTCAGCCGCTTGCGGGCACGGTAGGCCGCGGCCTTCATCCGGTTGCCGCACGGGTCCATGGCGCACCACTCCCGCAGCGCTCCCCGCGACCGGTCGACGTAGACCTGCGAGCACTCCGGGTTGCCGCACTCCTTGAGCAGCGACGCCTCCGGTCCGCCGAGCACCGAGACCGCGTTCTGCGCCACGGCGGCGAACGCCTGCTGGAGTGACGCCTCGACCTGACGGCCGGACCGCGTGAGCTGCGGAACCGGCATGGGCCGACGGGCGTAGTCGTTCACGAGCGCCAGGGCGTCCGGGGCGTAGGCGTCGCGGGCCATCCTGTCGAGGATCAGCCGGTGGACCGCCTCCCTGAGCTGCAGCGCCTCACGAAGGTCGGAGAACTCGCAGGGGATCTCGTACTCGGTGATGCCGCTCTCGCGGAACCAGACACCGAGGCTTTCGGCCGAGTTCAGGTCTTCACGAGGTACGGAGCGGTGCCTGTAGCGCAGTGTTCCCGCGAAATCGAGCGCCGGGGCACCTCCAGGGAATGCGTGCATCATGTCACCATGCTGGGCGGTGACGCTTCGAGATGCAAGAAGTGCACTTCAGGGAGCCGTCGAGCCAAGATGCTCGTCGATTCACTGTCCCGTGCACGCCTGGACGGTGACGCACGAATCGCCGAGGCCCCGTGACCTCACGAGGGAACACATGCGTACGCACCCCATGAGCAGGTGACAGTCAACGCAATCCGCGCCGCCGACGGGCCCGGTCGGCACCGGCGTTCCGGATATCGCCGACGCCGGTGTCGCCATGTCGACAGCGGCGTCCCCGGCCCAGCGGCGTCGAACCTCTCCCCGCTGCTGCGCGCGTGCGGGGCCCGCCGGGCGGTACCGGCCCGGCGGGCGGCCGCTCCCTCAGCCGGCCTGCCGCACGAGCGCGGCGGCGTCGGGCGCCCCGGGGCCCCCCCCCCCCGCGGCCCCGGCGGGCCCGGCCCCCACCCGCCCCCCCCCCAGAGGCCGCGCCGGCCCCGGCGGGGGGGGGGGGCCGGCCGCCTGGCGGGCGAATGCCGGGGCATCCCGCTTGGCGCCCCGAGCCAGCCCGGGGGCGCCTGGCGGGCGAGTGGTGGCATCCCGGGGGGTTGCCGGGGCGGGCTCCTGGGCGGCGTTGGCGGGACGCCCGGCGGCGAGGGCGGGCCGAGCCTGGCTGGGGGCGCCGGGCGCCCCGTCGACAAATGCCGGGGCGCCCCTCAAGCAGGGGCCGGGGCGCCCGCCGTACGACGGGCGCCCCGGTGGGTCACATCAGCGGGGTGAGGAAGCGGCGGAGTGTCTCCTCGTAGCCGGCCGGGTCGGCGTTCCACATGGCGCCGTGCGGGGCGTGCCGGACGGTGTGCAGGGTGACGAGGTCGGGGCGGAGCGCCGCGAGGCGGCGCGAGGGGCCCCACGGCGCGATCACGTCGTCGGGGCCGTGCACCAGCAGGGTCGGGACCGTGAGCCGGGCCGGGTCCACGACCTCACGGATGCGGTCGCCGTGCGGGCTGGTGCGTCCCTGGGCGGCGCGCACCGCGAGGGGCAGCAGCGCGGCGGGCGTGCGGCGGGCCGAGGCCAGGGCGCGCAGCGTCGTCTCCCAGCTGAGCACCGGCGAGTCCAGGACGAGCCCGGAGATGCGGTCGCGCAGCGCGGAGTGCGCGGCGGCGTGCAGCGCCATGGTGGCGCCGGTCGACCAGCCGTGGAGGACGACCTTCTCGGCCCCGTAGCGCACCGCGTAGCGGATGGCGGCGTCCAGGTCTCGCCACTCGGTCTCGCCGAGGTGGTTCAGCCCGTCCTGCGAGCGGGGTGCGCCGAGGTCGCCCCGGTAGGCGAGGTCGAGCACCGGCAGGTGCTGGCGCTGGAGGAACGGCATGACGTTCATCGGGTGCTCGCGGGTGGTGCCCAGGCCGTGCACGGTGATCACCCAGGTCTCGCGGGCGCCGGGCAGGAACCACGCCGGGAGGGCGCCGAGCTCGCCGGGCACGTCCACGTCGGCGTGCTCCAGGCCGAGGGCGCCGGCCGGGTCGCCCACGTACACGTTCGGGGTCAGCCAGACCTTGTCGCCGGGTTCCATGGTGCCGTGGGTGACGCGTTCCAGGCGGCGTACGACCGTGTCCGCGGGGTGCGGGGCACCGTCCAGGACCGGGCCGACGACCGCGTGGGAGCCGTCGCCGCCGAGTCCGTAGGTACCCGGGCGCAGCGAGGCCAGGGCCCGGGTGAGGGCGATCTGGCCGGCGGCCGTGGAGTGCACGGTGAGGCGGGGTTCGGTGGGGAGGGGACGGCCCGGTGGCGCCTTCAGCGCGGCATCGCTGGCGTACCGGCCGGCGGCTACGGAGGCCGCGCCTGCGGCGAGGGCAACGGTGACGGCGGCGGCCGTCGCTTTGACAGTGCGCACCGGTCCAGTCTCCCGGGGGAGCCCTCTGTCGGCCAGCGGGCGGGTCCTCGCGTTTTCCCGGGCGCGGGCCGCGGGCCGGACTGGTGCGGGTGATCGCCCGGGCGCGCGGCCTCCGCTCCCGGCGTCCGCTCCTCGTTGCCGTGCCGTCGCCGTGAGGCCACCGCAAGGCCACCATGCGGCCGCCCCAGGCCGCCGGGGGCCACTTCAGGGCCGCTCTGGGCGCCCTCCCGCTCCGGGCCCCCGGGCTGCCCCAGGCCCGCCGTGAGGTCGCCGTGGGCCACCGCGAGGCCGCCCGGCACCGCCGTGAGTGGCCACGGGGCCACCGCGAAGCCGTCGCGGAGGCCGCCTTGGGCCGTCGCGAGGTGGCCATGGAGTCACCGCGAGGCCGTCGCGAGGACACGCTGGGCTCCTGTGAGGCCCCCGGGAGACCCCTACGAAACTCGTGGAGGTCTCCCGGGACCGCCGCGAGGCAGCCACGGGGGTCACCGCGAGGCCGTCGCGAGGTCACGCCGGGCTCCCGTAAGGCCCCGGGAGACCCCACGAGACCAACATGAGGCCGCCGTCAGGGGCCTTCCCGTCCCGTCGGGGCGGGCGTCAGCCCTGACGCGGGTCCCGGTCCTCCTCGCGCGGGCGGCCGTAGCGGGCCAGTCGCCGGGTCGCCTCCTCCAACTGGGCGGAGGTCAGCAGGGACGGGGTCAGGCCGGGGACGGAGGACGCGGTGAGCCAGACGCGGCACATCCACTCCAGCTGGGCCGTGCGGTCGTAGGCCTGGTCGAGGGTGGCGCCATGGGCGACGGTGCCGTGGTTCCGCAGGAGGCAGGCCGAGCGGCCGGAGAGGGCCCGGAGCATGTTCTCCGCCAGTTCCTCGGTGCCGTACGTCGCGTACGGGGCGACGCGGACCGGTCCGCCGAGCGCGCCGGACATGTAGTGGATCAGCGGCAGCTCGCTGACGAGCGTCGAGACGGCCGTGGCGTGGACGGCGTGGGTGTGCACGACGGCGCGCGCGTCGGTGGCGCGGTAGACGGCGAGATGCATCGGCAGTTCGCTCGTCGGCGGCAGCGCACCGCGCACCCGGCGGCCGTCGAGGGTGACGGCGACGAGGTCCGCGGGTGTCAGCCGGTCGTACGGCACGCCCGAGGGCGTGACCAGGACGGTGTCCCCGACGCGCACCGAGACGTTGCCCGACGTCCCGACGACCAGCCCGTCGGCCACGGTGCGGCGGGCCGTCGCCACCAGTTCGCTCCACGCCTCCGCGAGCCGCTCTCCGGGGTCCTCCGCGACGTGCTCCCCGGGGTCCTCCGCAGACCGCCTCCCCGCCTGTGTTCCGAGCCGCTCCCCCGGGCCCTCACCCGGCCGCTCCCCCGGGTCCTCGTCGGGCCGCTTCCCCCGGCCCTCGCCCGGCCGCTCCCCCAGGCCCTGCCCGGTCCCGTCTCCTCCGCCGCCCGGAGTCCCGTCCCGGCCCGGCCGGTCGTCCCCGGGGTCCCGCCGCTGTTCAGCCATGACGCGATCCTGCCAGGACCGGGCGTCCGCCTGCGGCTGCCGACGGCAGGGGTGTCCGTGCCGAACGCGTGCACCCGGACGGACGGTTGACCGGCGCCATCACCTGTCGTGACGGGGTGGACACGGATGGTCAGAGGGGCGTCGATTTTCCAGTAGCCTCTGGGGGTTTTGTCGTGGCGTGTCGCAGTCCCGTGGGGGAAAACATGGCCCGTGTGCACCACCCGTCCCGTCGCCGGGTCCGCGCCGTCGCGGCCGCCGTGGCCGTGCTCGTGGCCGGTGGGGCCGCGCTGGCCGGGGCGCCGGTGGCGGCGGCGGGCAAGCCGCGGGGGCACGACGTCTCCTCGCACCAGAAGAACGTCGACTGGCCGGCCGCGAAGGCCCGGGGTGCCCGGTTCGTCTACGTGAAGGCGACCGAGTCGACCGGCTACCGGAACCCGTACTTCGGCCGCCAGTACGACGGCTCGCGCGCGGCGGGCCTCCTGCGCGGCGCGTACCACTTCGCCCTCCCGGACAGGTCCTCGGGCGGCGCGCAGGCAGCGTTCTTCGTGCGCAACGGAGGTGACTGGCGGCCGGACGGCTGGACGCTGCCGCCCGCGCTCGACATCGAGTACAACCCGTACGGGAGGAAGTGCTACGGCCTGGGCAGGGCCGCGATGGTGAAGTGGATCCGGGCGTTCAGCGACGGCGTCGAGCGGGCGACGGGCCGCCGGCCGGTGATCTACACGACCACGCACTGGTGGAACGACTGCACCGGGGCCAGCCCCGCCTTCGCCGCGGACCACGCGCTGTGGATCGCTCGCTACGACTCGGCTGACGCGGGGCCGCTGCCGGCGGGGTGGACGTACTGGACGTTCTGGCAGTACGACAACGGCGGACGCCTGCCGGGTGACCAGAATCTCTTCAACGGTTCCCCGAGCGGTCTGCGGACGTTCGCGAGGGGCTAGCGGAGCCCGGAATTCCGCCTCTGTCGGGGCCCGGCGCACGCCACTCGCACACAAGCGGAATGACCGCATGCCGATCGGGTCACCGCTCCGCCCGCCCCAGTTCATCTTCCGTTCACCCAGGTTGCCTACGTTCCACTTGCCACTGACGTCCAACAGAAGCCTGGGTAAATGGAACACATCACGCTTCTCCTCGGGATCGTGATCGTTACCGCTCTCGTGTTCGATTTCACGAACGGTTTCCACGACACTGCCAACGCGATGGCGACGACCATCTCGACCGGCGCTCTGAAGCCCAAGACGGCGGTGGCGATGTCCGCCGCGCTGAACCTCGTCGGCGCCTTCCTCTCCGTGGAGGTCGCCAAGACGATCTCCGGCGGCATCATCAACGAAGAAGGCATCCGCACGGAGGTCATATTCGCGGCGCTCGTCGGCGCCATCCTGTGGAATCTGCTGACCTGGCTCCTGGGTCTGCCCTCCAGCTCCTCCCACGCACTCTTCGGCGGCCTCATCGGCGCCGCGGTCATGTCGGCCGGCTGGTCGTCGGTGAACGGCTCGACCGTCGTCACCAAGGTGCTCATCCCCGCGGTCGCCGCGCCCGTCGTGGCCGGACTCGCCGCGATGCTCGCCACCCGCCTGACGTACAGGATCGGCCAGCGCGCCGACGAGAAGGCGACCGCCAAGGGCTACCGCGCCGGCCAGATCGCCTCCGCCGGCCTGGTCTCGCTCGCCCACGGCACGAACGACGCGCAGAAGACGATGGGCATCATCACCCTCGCCCTGGTCACCGGCGGCGTGCTCGCGCCGGGCTCCAACCCTCCCACCTGGGTCATCGTCTCGGCCGGTATGGCCATCGCCCTCGGCACCTACCTCGGCGGCTGGCGCATCATCCGCACCATGGGCAAGGGCCTCACCGACCTCGCGCCGCCGCAGGGCTTCGCCGCCCAGACCAGCGCCGCCACGGTCATCCTGGCCTCCTCGCACCTGGGCTTCTCGCTCTCCACCACCCAGTCCTGCTCCGGCGCGGTCATGGGCTCCGGCCTCGGCCGCAAGGGCGGCGTCGTCCGCTGGTCGACCGCGACCCGCATGTTCATCGCCTGGGGCCTGACCCTGCCCGCCGCCGGCCTCGTCGGCGCCGGCGCCGAGTTCCTCACCCAGCAGGGCACCTGGGGCATCATCGCGACGGGCACGCTGCTCGTGGCCGGTGCCGCGGTCATCTGGACCCTCTCGCGCCGCCAGCCGGTCACCATGGACAACGTCAACGGGACCGACACCGAGCCCGCGGGTGTCGTCACCACCGCGATCGCCGCGGTCACCCCGCCGCCGGCCGGCCCGGTGAGCCTGACGGCCACCATCCCGGCCCCGGACTCCGGCCCCACCACCGAGCCCACCCGCCCGGCCACGGTCTAAGGAACGAACAGCATGAACATCGACTGGGCAGCCCTCGGCTCCGTCTTCGGAGTCAGCCTCGTGGTCACCGTGGCCCTCGTCGGCCTCTTCACCCTCGGCATCGTCGGCCTCTCCAAGCGGGAGTCCGGCGGCGCGCAGGGCGGGTCCGCGGCCCTCGCGGTCACCACCGCGTACGCCTGCTTCGCCGCCTGCGCGGCGGCGGTGGCGTACGGGATCTACCTCATCGTCGCCTGACGGCGGACACAACCGGCGCAAGTCGGGTAAGACCGGCATCACTTCACGTGGGGTGCGGGACGGATCACCGTCCCGCACCCCACGTGCGTGTGGGCCTTCGCACACTCTCCCTCCGCAGGTCAACAGCAAGTTGACGGCTGTTCTGAGCCCGTGGTGGACTGCCGGAGCCAAGAGGCGTCAGGAGAGGAAGCCGGTGTGAATCCGGCGCGGTCCCGCCACTGTCACCGGGGAAGGAAGTCCCCCGGGAGCCAGGAACTCTCCCCGCCGGTCTCTTCGAACCAGGGCGTGGACACCCTGAGTGAGGACATATCGCCATGCGCGGCTGCCCGTTGCGGGTCCTGTTGAGTACGAGGGTTCTACTTCACCCCACGGCGGGCTGACGCCGTGCGTGCCGATCGCGTCTTCGCGTACGGCGCCACCGCCGGCCTCCTCGGCGACCTGCTCCTCGGCGATCCCCGCCGCGGGCACCCGGTCGCCGCTTTCGGGCGGGCCGCGGGCACCGTGGAACGGGTGCTGTGGCGTGACCACCGCGGGTGGGGCGCACTGCACACCGCCGTCTGCGTGGGCGGCGCCGCCGGGCTCGCCGCGCTGGCGGCCCGCGCCGTCCGCTCCTCCCCCGCCGCCTCCGTCGCGCTGACCGCCGCCGCCACCTGGGCCGTCGTCGGCGGCACCTCGCTCGGCCGCGAGGCCCGGGCCGTCGGCGGCGCGCTGGCCGCCGGGGACGTCGACGCCGCCCGTGAGCGGCTGCCCCACCTCTGCGGGCGGGACCCGCAGGCCCTGGACGCCGACGGGATCGCCCGGGCCGTGGTCGAGTCCGTCGCCGAGAACACCTCCGACGCCGTGGTGGGAGCCCTCGTCTGGGGCGCCGTCGCCGGAGTGCCCGGACTCCTCGCCTTCCGGGCCGTCAACACCCTGGACGCCATGGTCGGGCACAAGTCGGCCCGCCACCGCCGCTACGGCTGGGCCTCCGCGCGCCTCGACGACGTCGCCGGCTGGCCCGGGGCGCGGCTCACCGCCGTGCTCGCGGCCGTCGCGGGCGGCGACCCGCGCGGCGCGGTCCGCGCCTGGCGCGCCGACGCCGTCCGCCACCCGAGCCCCAACGCCGGTCCCGTGGAGGCCTCGTTCGCGGGGGCGCTGGGCGTGCGGCTCGGCGGGACCCTCTCCTACGGCGGCAGGGTCGAGCACCGGCCCGTGCTGAACGGGGGCGGCCGGGCCGTCGGGGTGCGCGACATCGAACGGGCCGTACGCCTCTCGCGCCGGGTGAGCTGGCTGGCGCTGGGCGTCTGCGCCGCGGGACGACTGCTGTCGAAGGGAGCGAGCCGATGAGCGGCGGGCTGCTGGTCGCGGGAACCACCTCCGACGCGGGCAAGAGCGTCGTGACCGCCGGGATCTGCCGGTGGCTGGTGCGCCAGGGCGTGAAGGTGGCGCCCTTCAAGGCGCAGAACATGTCCCTCAACTCCTTCGTCACGCGCGAGGGCGCGGAGATCGGGCGGGCGCAGGCCATGCAGGCGCAGGCCGCCCGCGTCGAGCCGACCGCGCTGATGAACCCCGTGCTGCTCAAGCCGGGCAGCGACCGCAGCAGCCAGGTCGTGCTGATGGGCAGGCCGGTCGGCGAGATGAGCGCGCGCGGCTACCACGGGGGCCGCCAGGAGGCGTTGCTCGGCACCGTGCTGGAGTGCCTGGCCGAGTTGCGGGGCACGTATGACGCGGTGATCTGTGAGGGGGCCGGCAGTCCTGCCGAGATCAATCTGCGGCGCACCGACATCGTGAACATGGGCATCGCCCGCAACGCGCGGCTGCCCGTCCTGGTGGTCGGGGACATCGACCGCGGCGGCGTCTTCGCGTCCTTCTTCGGCACGGTGGCGCTGCTCAGCCGCGAGGACCAGGAACTCGTCGCCGGGTTCCTGGTCAACAAGTTCCGCGGGGACGTCTCGCTGCTGGAGCCGGGCCTGGAGATGCTGCACGGGCTCACCGGCCGGCCCTCGTACGGCGTCCTGCCGTTCCGGCACGGCCTCGGCATCGACGAGGAGGACGGACTGAGGGTGTCCCTGCGCGGGACCGTCCGGGAGTCCGTCGTGGCGCCGCCGGCCGGCGAGGACGTGCTGCGGGTCGCCGTCTGCGCGGTCCCCCTGATGTCCAACTTCACGGACGTCGACGCCCTGGCCGCCGAACCGGGCGTCGTCGTGCGGTTCGTGGACCGGGCGGAGGAGCTGGCCGACGCGGACCTCGTCGTCGTACCGGGCACCCGGGGGACGGTGAACGCCCTGCGGTGGCTCCGGGAGCGCGGTCTCGCGGACGCGATCGCGAGGAGGGCCGCCGAAAGGCGGCCCGTCCTCGGCATCTGCGGCGGCTTCCAGGCCCTGGGCGAGCGGATCGAGGACGACGTCGAGTCGCGGGCGGGCCGGGTCGACGGGCTCGGACTGCTGCCCGTGCGGGTGCGGTTCGCGCGGGAGAAGACGCTCACGCGGCCCGTCGGCGAGGCGCTCGGCGAGCGCGTCGAGGGCTACGAGATCCACCACGGGGTCGCCGAGGTCACCGGCGGCGAACCCTTCCTGGACGGCTGCCGGGTCGGCGCCGTCTGGGGCACGCACTGGCACGGCTCGCTGGAGTCGGACGGGTTCCGGCGGGCGTTCCTGCGGGAGGTGGCGGCCGCCGCGGGCCGCCGGTTCGTGCCGGCCGCCGGCACGTCGTTCGCCACCCTGCGCGAGGAGCAGCTGGACCTGCTCGGCGATCTGATCGAGGAACACGCGGACACGGACGCGCTGTGGCGGCTCATCGAGTCGGGCGCTCCGACAGGACTGCCTTTCATCCCACCGGGAGCACCCGCATGAGCACAGTGTTGTTGTTGTCGACCGCCGACACGGATCTGCTGGCGGCCCGGGCCTCCGGCGCCGGGTACCGGATCGGCAACCCGAACCGGGTCGACGTCGCCGAGGAGCTGCCCGCTCTGGTGACGGGCGCGGACGTCGCCGTCGTACGGCTGCTGGGCGGCAAGCGGGCCTGGGAGGACGGGCTCGCCGCGCTGCGGGCCTCCGGGATCCCGACCGTGCTGCTCGGCGGGGAGTCCGTGCCGGACGCCGAGCTGATGGCGGAGTCGTCCGTGCCGGCCGGTGTCGTCGCGGAGGCGCTGCGCTACCTCGTCGAGGGCGGCCCGGAGAACCTGACGGAGCTGGCGCGCTTCCTGTCGGACACCGTGCTGCTCACGGGTGAGGGCTTCGAGGAGCCGAAGAAGACCGCCGAGTTCGGGGTGCACGGCGGGCGGGACCCGGCCGAGGGCCGCCCGACCGTCGGCGTGCTCTTCTACCGGGCCCACGAGCTGTCCGGCAACACCGCCTTCGTCGACACCCTGTGCGACGCGATCGAGGCACGCGGCGCCAACGCCCTTCCGGTGTTCTGCGGTTCGCTGCGCGGTGCCGACGCCGGGCTGTACGAGATCCTCGGGCAGGCCGACGCGCTGGTCGCCACCGTGCTCGCGGCGGGTGGCACGCACGCCTCCGAGGCCTCGGCCGGGGGCGACGAGGAGGCCTGGGACATCGGGGCGCTCGCCGACCTCGACATCCCCGTCCTGCAAGGGCTGTGCCTCACCTCCTCGCGCGCCGCGTGGGACGCCTCCGACGCCGCCCTGTCCCCGATGGACGCGGCGATGCAGGTCGCGATCCCGGAGTTCGACGGACGGCTCATCACCGTGCCGTTCTCCTTCAAGGAGCAGGGCCCGGACGACGTGCCGGTGTACGTCGCCGACCCCGAGCGGGCGGCGCGTGTGGCCGGGATCGCCGTGCGCCACGCGCGGTTGAAGCACAAGCCGAACGCGGAGAAGAGGCTCGCACTGGTCTTCACCGCCTATCCGACCAAGCACTCCCGGGTCGGCAACGCGGTCGGCCTGGACACCCCCGCCTCCGCCGTCCGCGTCCTGGACGCGCTGCGGGACGCCGGGTACGCGCTGACCGACTACCCGGACAACGGCGACGAGTTGATCCACCGGCTCATCGAGGCCGGCGGCCACGACGTCGAGTGGCTCACCGAGGAGCAGCTCGCGTCGGCGCCCGCGCGCGTGCCGCTCGCCGACTACCGGGCGTGGTTCGACACCCTCGATCCCGCGCTGCGCGAGGGGATGCTGGAGGCGTGGGGCGAGCCGCCCGGCTCCCTGTACGTCGACGGTGACGACATCGTGCTGGCGTGCCTGGAGTTCGGGAACGTCGTCGTGATGATCCAGCCGCCGCGCGGCTTCGGCGAGAACCCGATCGCGATCTACCACGACCCCGACATGCCGCCGTCGCACCACTACCTGGCGGCCTACCGGTGGCTGGAGAACTCCTTCGGCGCGGACGCCGTGGTGCACATGGGCAAGCACGGCACCATGGAGTGGCTGCCCGGCAAGGGCCTCGGGCTCAGCGGCGGCTGCGCGCCCGACGCCGTGCTCGGCGAACTCCCCCTGATCTACCCGTTCATCGTCAACGACCCCGGTGAGGGCACGCAGGCCAAGCGGCGCGGGCACGCCACGGTGGTCGACCACCTGGTGCCGCCGATGGCCCGCGCGGACACCTACGGCGACCTCGCCAAGCTGGAGCAGCTCCTCGACGAGTACGCGCTGGTGTCCGACCTCGACCCGGCGAAGGCGCCCGCGGTGCGCGCGCAGATCTGGACGCTGGTCAAGGCGGCCGAGCTGCACCACGACCTGCACGTCGACGAGCAGCCGGACGACGAGACGTTCGACGAGTTCGTCATGCACATCGACGGCTACCTGTGCGAGATCAAGGACGTGCAGATCCGCGACGGACTGCACATCCTGGGCGGCGGGCCGGAGGCCGAGCCGCGCGTCAACCTCGTGCTGGCCGTGCTGCGCGCCTCCCAGGTGTGGGGCGGACGGGCCAACGCCCTGCCGGGGCTGCGGGCCTCGCTGGCGGCCCATTTCGGCCTGTCCGAGAAGGAGTTGCTGGCCGAGCCGGGCGCTCCGGTGAAGGTGCCGGCGGAACTCACCGACCTGGTCGGGGGCCCGGCGCGGACCGGCGCCGACGCGGTGGACCTGCTGGAGCAGCTGTGCCGCCGGATCGCGCTGGGCATGGAGGAGCGCGGCTGGGAGACCGCCGCGAGCGCCCCCCTGGTGCGGGAGGTCCTGAACGCCGAACTCCCGGACGCGGTCGCGGTGGTGGAGTTCGCCTGCCGTGAGGTCGTCCCGCGGCTCGCGCGGACGACGGACGAGATCGGGCACATCCTCAAGGCGCTGCGCGGCGGTTACGTCCCGGCGGGCCCGTCGGGTTCGCCGACCCGCGGTCTGGTCAACGTCCTGCCGACCGGCCGCAACTTCTACTCCGTCGACCCCAAGGCGATCCCGTCCCGGCTCTCGTGGGAGGTCGGTCAGGCGCTCGCCGACTCGCTCGTGGCCCGCTACCTCCAGGACACCGGCGCGTACCCGACGTCCGTCGGGCTGACCGTGTGGGGCACGTCCGCGATGCGCACCCAGGGCGACGACATCGCGGAGATCCTCGCGCTGCTCGGCTGCCGGCCGGTCTGGGACGACGCGTCGCGCCGGGTGACCGGCTTCGAGATCGTGCCCCTCGCCGAGCTGGGCCGGCCGCGCATCGACGTCACCGTGCGGATCTCCGGCTTCTTCCGGGACGCGTTCCCGCACGTGGTGGGGCTGCTCGACGACGCGGTGCGCGCGGTGGCCGAGCTGGACGAGCCCGCGGACGCCAACTACGTGCGCAGGCACGTCGACGAGGACACCGCCGAGCACGGTGACCGGCGGCGCGCCACGGCCCGTATCTTCGGCTCGAAGCCGGGGGCGTACGGCGCCGGGCTGCTGCCGCTGATCGACGCCCGCAACTGGCGCTCGGACGCCGACCTCGCCGAGGTGTACGCGGTGTGGGGCGGCTACGCCTACGGGCGCGGGCTGGACGGGCGGGCGGCGCGCGGCGACATGGAGACCGCGTTCAAGCGGATCGCCGTGGCCGCGAAGAACGTCGACACCCGCGAGCACGACCTCGTCGACGCCGACGACTACTTCCAGTACCACGGCGGCATGGTGGCCATGGTGCGCCATCTGACCGGCGCCAGCCCGGAGGCGTACGTCGGCGACTCCGCCACCCCGGACCAGGTGAAGACCCGCACCCTCGGCGAGGAGACGCACCGCGTGTTCCGCGCCCGGGTGGTCAACCCGCGCTGGATGGCGGCGATGCGGCGGCACGGGTACAAGGGCGCGTTCGAGATGGCGGCGACCGTCGACTACCTCTTCGGGTACGACGCGACGGCCGGTGTGGTCGACGACTGGATGTACGAGAAGCTCAGCGCGGAGTACGTCTTCGACGCGGAGAACCGGGACTTCATGAAGAAGTCCAACCCGTGGGCCCTGCGCGGGATCACGGAGCGGCTGCTGGAGGCGGCCGAGCGCGGCCTGTGGGCCGAACCGGACGCGGAGACGCTGGAGCGGCTTCGCGCCACCTACCTGGAGCTCGAAGGCGATCTGGAGGGCGACGACCAGTGAGTACCCCGTTCCCGTTCACGGCCGTCGTCGGCCAGGACGACCTGCGGCTCGCGCTGCTGCTGAACGCCGTCTCGCCCGCGGTGGGCGGCGTGCTGGTGCGCGGCGAGAAGGGCACCGCCAAGTCGACCGCGGTACGCGCCCTCTCGGCCCTGATGCCGGAGGTGGACGTCGTGGCGGGCTGCCGCTTCTCGTGCGCGCCCGGCTCCCCCGACCCGGGCTGCCCGGACGGGCCGCACGAGAAGGGTCCCGGGGTGTCCCGGCCGGCCCGCATGGTGGAGCTGCCCGTCGGCGCCTCCGAGGACCGCCTCGTGGGCGCGCTGGACATCGAACGCGCCCTGTCCGAGGGCGTGAAGGCCTTCGAACCGGGCCTGCTGGCGGACGCGCACCGCGGCATCCTGTACGTCGACGAGGTCAACCTCCTGCACGACCACCTGGTCGACCTGCTTCTGGACGCGGCGGCGATGGGTGCCTCGTACGTGGAGCGCGAGGGCGTCTCGGTGCGGCACGCCGCCCGGTTCCTGCTCGTCGGCACCATGAACCCCGAAGAGGGCGAGCTGCGGCCGCAGTTGCTCGACCGGTTCGGGCTGACGGTCGAGGTCGCGGCCTCGCGTGAGCCGGACCAGCGGGTGGAGGTCGTGCGCAGGCGGCTCGCCTACGACGACGACCCGGAGGGCTTCGCCGCGCGCTGGGCCGGCGAGGAGTCGGCGGTGCGGGCCCGGATCGTGGCCGCCCGTGACCTGCTGCCCTCGGTGCGGCTCGGCGACGGGGCGCTGCGGCAGATCGCGGCGACCTGCGCCGCCTTCGAGGTCGACGGGATGCGCGCCGACATCGTGATGGCGCGGACGGCGACCGCGCTGGCCGCGTGGGCGGGCCGGACGGAGGTGCTGGCGGAGGACGTGCGGCAGGCGGCGCTGCTGGCGCTGCCGCACCGGCGCCGGCGCAACCCGTTCGACGCCCCAGGTCTCGACGAGGACAAGCTCGACGAGACGCTGGAGGAGTTCGGCGGCGACGGCACGGACGGCGACGACGACCCGGACCCGGACGGTCCCGGCGGCGGGCGGCCGCCCCAGGACGGGCCTCAGGACGGACCGCAGGACGGGCCGCAGGACGGGCCGCACGAGGCGCAGGACGGGCCCGCGGCGTCGCCGGACGGGGCCGACGGGCCGGAGCCGGGCGGTGACGAGGCCGCGCGTCCTGAGGCGGGCGAGAGCGGGCGGCCCGGGTCGTCCGGCGCCGGGGAGCAGCAGCCCGTACGGGCCGCGGAGCCGTTCCGCACGAAGGTGCTGAGCGTGCCGGGGCTGGGCGAGGGCGCCGCCGGGCGGCGCTCGCGGGCGCGCACCGAGCACGGCCGCACCACCGGCTCGCGGCGGCCCCGCGGCACCCTCACCAAGCTGCACCTGGCGGCCACCGTGCAGGCGGCGGCCCCGCACCAGAAGGCGCGCGGCCGCTCGGGGCGCGGTCTCGTCGTACGGCGGGACGATCTGCGCCAGGCCACCCGCGAGGGGCGCGAGGGCAACCTCGTCCTGTTCGTGGTGGACGCCTCCGGGTCGATGGCGGCCCGGCAGCGGATGAGCGCGGTGAAGGGCGCGGTGCTGTCGCTGCTGCTCGACGCCTACCAGCGGCGCGACAAGGTGGGGCTGGTGACGTTCCGCGGTTCGGCCGCGGACGTGGCGCTGCCGCCCACCTCGTCGGTGGACGCGGCGGCGGCCCGGCTGGAGTCGCTGCCGACGGGCGGCCGGACGCCGCTGGCGGCCGGTCTGCTGAAGGCGCACGACGTGCTGCGGGTGGAGCGGCTGCGGGACGCGGCGCGCCGTCCGCTGGTCGTGGTGGTGACGGACGGCCGGGCGACCGGCGGTCCCGAACCGGTGGCGCTCGCGGGGCGGGCGGCCCGGCTGTTCGCGGCCGGCTCGGTCGCCTCCGTGGTCGTGGACTGCGAGACGGGGCCGGTGCGGCTCGGGCTCGCGGGGCAGCTCGCGCGTGAACTGGAGGGCAACGCGGTCACGTTGGACGAGCTGCGGGCCGACTCGATCGCCGGGCTCGTCCGGGACGTGCAGGGAAGCAACAGGAGGGCCGCGTAATGCCGCAGGGACAGCCGAGCACCGTGCCGGACGACGGGCTGACGACACGTCAGCGGCGCAACCGGCCGCTGGTCGTGGTAAACACCGGGATCGGCAAGGGCAAGTCCACGGCCGCCTTCGGGCTGGCGCTGCGCGCCTGGAACCAGGGCTGGCCGATCGGGGTGTTCCAGTTCGTCAAGTCGGCGAAGTGGAAGGTCGGCGAGGAGAACGCGCTGCGGGTGCTGGGCGCCAGCGGCGAGGGCGGCACCGTCGACTGGCACAAGATGGGCGAGGGCTGGTCCTGGGTCCAGCGCGACGCGCAGCTGGACAACGAGGAGAAGGCCCGCGAGGGCTGGGAGCAGGTCAAGCGGGACCTGGCCGCCGAGACCTACCGGCTGTACGTCCTCGACGAGTTCGCCTACCCGATGCACTGGGGCTGGATCGACACCGACGAGGTCGTGTCCGTGCTGCGGGACCGGCCGGGCACGCAGCACGTGGTGATCACCGGGCGCAACGCCCCCGAGAAGCTGGTGGAGTTCGCCGACCTCGTGACCGACATGTCCAAGGTCAAGCATCCGATGGACGCGGGCCAGAAGGGCCAGAGGGGCATCGAGTGGTGACGAGCGTCCCCCGGCTGGTCGTCGCCGCGCCCGCGTCGGGCAGCGGCAAGACCACCGTGGCCACGGGGCTGATGGCGGCCTTCGCCGGGCGGGGGCTCGCCGTGTCCCCGCACAAGGTGGGACCGGACTACATCGACCCCGGGTACCACGCGCTCGCCACCGGGCGCGTGGGACGCAACCTCGACGCCTACCTGTGCGGCCCCGAGCTGGTCGCGCCGCTGTTCGCGCACGGCGCCCGCGGCTGCGACCTCGCCGTCGTGGAGGGCGTGATGGGGCTGTACGACGGTGCGGCGGGCCAGGGCGAGCTGGCGTCCACCGCGCACGTCGCGAAGCTGCTGCGGGCGCCCGTCGTCCTGGTCGTCGACGCGTCGTCGCAGTCGCGGTCGGTGGCCGCGCTGGTGCACGGGTTCGCCTCCTGGGACCCCGAGGTGCGGGTGGCCGGGGTGATCCTCAACAAGGTGGGCTCCGACCGGCACGAGACGCTTCTCCGCGAGGCCCTCGACGCGTCCGGGGTGCCGGTGCTGGGGGTGCTGCGACGGGCGCCGCAGGTGGACACGCCGTCCCGGCACCTGGGACTCGTGCCCGTCGCCGAGCGGCGGGACGGAGCGGTGGAGGCGGTCGCCGCGATGGCCGCGCAGGTGCGCCTGGGCTGCGACCTGGACGCGCTGTTCGCGCTGGCGCGCAGTGCGCCCGCGCTGCCGGGGGCGGCCTGGGACGCGGCCGAGGCCGTGGGTTCCTCGTCCCCCGTTTTTCCCGTCCCGACCGCGGACGCCGCCGGGCCCGTACCCCCGCCCTCGCCCGGCCCGTCTCGTCCTGCGACGCCGGACGGACCCGGGGCGAGAAGAACCGTCGCCGTCGCCGGCGGTCCCGCCTTCACCTTCTCCTACGCCGAGCACGCCGAGCTGCTGGCCGCCGCCGGTGCCGACGTCGTGACGTTCGACCCGCTGCGGGACGAGCGACTCCCGGAAGGGACCGGCGGGTTGGTGATCGGCGGCGGGTTCCCCGAGGTCTACGCGCCGGAGCTGTCGGCCAACGAGCCGCTGCGCAAAGCCGTCTCGGAGCTGGCGCTCGCCGGGGCCCCGGTCGCCGCCGAGTGCGCCGGACTGCTGTACCTGTGCCGTGAGCTGGACGGGCAGCCCATGTGCGGGGTGCTGGACGCCACCGCCCGGATGAGCGAGCGGCTCACCCTGGGCTACCGGGACGCCGTCGCGGTGTCCGACAGCGCGCTCGCCGCCGCGGGGACGCGGATGCGCGGGCACGAGTTCCACCGCACGGTCGTCGAGCCCGGCTGCGGGGCGGCGCCCGCCTGGGGCGTGCACGCCCCGGGACGCCGGACCGAAGGTTTCGTACAACAAGGTGTGCACGCGAGTTATCTGCACACCCACTGGGCGTCCGCGCCCGGTGTCGCCCGCCGGTTCGTGGAGAGGTGCCTGACGTCATGAGCAGCAAGCTGATCGGGGTCGGGGTCGGACCCGGCGACCCGGAACTGGTGACCGTCAAGGGCGTCAACGCGCTGCGGACGGCGGAGGTCGTCGTGGTGCCCGTGCTCGACACGGGCGAGCGGGGGCGCGCCGAGGCGACCGTCCTGCACTACGTGCCCGAGGAGAAGGTCGTCCGGGTCGTGTTCGCGCTCAACGAGCGGACGGACCGGGAGCGCCGCGAGGCCGCCTGGGACGCGGCGGGCGAACGGGTGGCGGGGCTGCTCGAACGGCACGGCACCGTCGCCTTCGCCACCATCGGCGACCCGAACGTGTACTCGACGTTCACCTACCTCGCCCACACCATCGCCGAAGCCCTGCCGGGCACGTTGATCGAGACGGTGCCCGGCATCACCGCCATGCAGGATCTCGCCGCCCGCTCGGGCGCCGTCCTCACCGAGGGGACGGAGCCGCTGACCCTGGTCCCGGTGACCGCGGGCGCCGCCGTCCTCAAGGACGCGCTGCACGGGCCGGGCACGGTCGTGGCGTACAAGTTCGGACGGCAGGCGCACGAGGTCGCGGCGGCGCTGCGCGAGACCGGGCGCCTGGACGACGCCGTGTGGGGGTCGGCCCTCGGGCTGCCCGAGGAGTCCATCCGGCCGGCCGCCGACCTCGACGGCGGGGCGCTGCCCTACCTCTCCACGCTGATCGCGCCCGCGCCGCGCGACGGCGGCCGGGGCGGGAAACTGTGAACCGGGACCGGCGTCCGCGGGGCCGCCGGGCGCCCTCAGTCCGCGATGCCCACCACCAGCCAGATGAAGGCCGCGCCCGCGACCGTGCACAGCAGCGTCGAGCGGGCCGGGTGCTCGTGGTGCGCCTCGGGCAGGATCTCGGCGGCCGCCAGGTAGAGCAGTACGCCGCCGAAGAGGCCGAGGTAGCAGCCGAGGGCCTGTTCCGGGATGGTCAGGAAGAGCGTCGAGGCGGCTCCGGCCACCGGTGCCACCGCGTCCGCGAAGAGCATGAGGAGCGCCTTGCGGCGGGCGTTCCCGTACAGGCTCGTGATCGTGTACGTGTTGAAGCCGTCCGCGAAGTCGTGGGCGATGACGGCCAGTGCCACGGCGAGCCCCATCCCGCCGCCCACCTGGAAGGCGGCGCCGATCGCGACGCCGTCCATGGCGCTGTGCACGACCATCGCGGCCGCCGCGGTCAGGCCCACCTCGGGCGCCCGCGGGTCGCGTTCCTCGCCGCCGTGCGCGGCCCGGCGGGTGGCGAGCAGCCGTTCCCCCAGATGGGCCAGCAGGAACCCGGCGACGAACAGCAGCAGCGCGGCCGGTACGCCGAACACCTCGCCGCCCGCCGCCTCCAGTGCCTCGGGCAGCAGGTCGAGGCCGACCACGCCCAGCATCAGGCCGCCGGCCAGGCCCAGCACCAGATGACGACGGTCGGTCACCCGCTGTGCCGTCCAGCCGCCGGCCAGCGTCATCAGGAACGCGCCGAGCGCGACGAAGACCGCCATAGGCCCTTGCTATCCGATCAACCCCCGTTCACGCACGTCCGGCGGCACTCCGCCGCCTGACGCGCGCCCCGCACGACCCGCAGTACCCGTATCCGTAGGAGAGGACCGATTCCCATGGCCGATGCCCCCACCGGCAAGGTGACCTTCGTCGGTGCCGGCCCCGGCGCCGCCGACCTGTTGACGTTCCGTGCCGCGCGCGCCATCGCGGACGCGGACATCGTGATCTGGGCGGCCAGCCTGGTGCAGGCGGAGGTCCTCGACCACGCGCGCGAGGGCGCCGAGATCCTGGACTCGGCGACGATGTCCCTGGAGGACGTCGTCGCCGTGTACGAGCGGGCCGCCCGGGAGGGCCTGAAGGTGGCCCGGATCCACTCCGGCGACCCCGCGCTGTGGGGCGGCACGCAGGAGCAGGTCGACCGGTGCGCCGGACTGGGCGTCGAGACGGAGATCGTGCCCGGCGTCTCCTCCTTCTCCGCGGTCGCCGCCCTCGCCCAGCGGGAGCTGACGATCCCCGAGGTCGCGCAGTCCGTGATCCTCACCCGGCTCGGCGGCGGCAAGACGCCGATGCCGCCCGGCGAGGAGGTGCGGGAGTTCGCGCGGCACGGTACGACGATGGCGCTGTTCCTGTCGGCCGCGCGCAGCGGGCAGCTCGTCCGGGAACTGCTGGAGGGCGGCTACCCGACGTCCACGCCGGTCGTGGTCGCGTACCAGGCGACCTGGCCGGAGGAGCTGATCGTGAAGTGCACGATCGGCACGCTGGAGGAGACCGTCAAGGAGCACAAGCTCTGGAAGCACACGCTCTTCCTGGTGGGACCGGCGCTCGGCGCGAGCGGCACCCGCTCGCACCTGTACCACCCCGGGCACTTCCACGGCTTCCGCAAGGCGGACCCGGAGGCCCGCCGGGCGCTGCGCGCGCGAGGTGCCACGACGTGATCACCGTCGTCGGTACGGGTACCGGGGCGCCCCTGGCCGTCGCGGCCGAGGCGGCGATCGCCGGGGCCGGGCTCGTCGTGGGCGGCGCCCGGCACCTGGCCGCCGTGCGGGTGCCCGGCGCGGCGGAGCGGATCGTGCTCGGGCCGCTCGCGCCGGCGCTGGACGCCGTCGAACGGCACCTGGACAAGCACGGGGACGCGCAGCCGGTCGTCGTGCTCGCCTCCGGGGACCCGGGGTTCTTCGGGATCGTGCGGGCGCTGGCCGAGCGGTTCGGGCCGGAGAACCTGGACGTCTCGCCCGGTGTCTCCTCCGTCGCGACCGCTTTCGCGCGGCTCGGTCTGACCTGGGACGACGCGGTCGTGGTGAGCGCCCACGGGCGTGACCTGCGGACCGCGGTGAACGTGTGCCGCGCGCACCCCAAGGTGGCGGTGCTGACCGGGCCCGGCGCCGGTCCGGCCGAGCTGGGGGCCGCGCTGGCCTACCGCTCGGGCGACCGTGTCCTCGTCGTGGCGGGCAGCCTCGGCGACCCCGGGGCCGAGCGGGTGGAACGGGTGACGCCCGCCGATGCCGCGACCCGCGACTGGGGCACCGCGGTCAGCGTCGTGCTGTGCCTGGACGAGTCGCGTGCCGTGGCCCCCGTCCGCACGGTGGCGGGGCCGCCGGCCGGGCCGGCCCGGTGGGCGCTGGCCGAGACCGACTTCGCGCACCGCGACTCCATGATCACCAAGTTCGAGGTGCGGGCCCTGGCGCTGGCCCGGCTCGGCCCGCGGCGGGGCGACCTGGTCTGGGACGTGGGTTCCGGGTCGGGGTCCGTCGCCGTCGAGTGCGCGCGGTTCGGTGCCGCCGTCACCGCCATAGAGAAGACGCGGGACGGGGTGGACCGCATCCGCGCCAACGCGGCGGCGCACGGGGTGGACGTGCAGGTCGTGCACGGTGCCGCGCCGACCGTACTGTCCGACCTGGACGACCCGGACGCCGTCTTCGTGGGCGGCGGGGGCCGGGAGCTGCCCGCGATCGTCACGGCGTGCGCGCGGCGGGCGCGGCGGGCGGTCGTGGTCGCCATGGCCGCGCTCGACCGGGTACCGGCGGTCCGGGACGCGCTGACCTCCGCCGGGTTCGACTGCGAGGGCGTCCTGCTCCAGTCGTCCCGGCTCGCGCCGCTGCCGGGGGACGTCACCCGGCTCGCCGCGACCAATCCCGTTTTCCTGCTGTGGGGCGTCCGGCCTCCGGCCAGTACCGAAGGAGTCCCTCAGTGATCGGCCTGATTTCCGCGACGGCGGCGGGGGCGGCTGCCCGTGACCGGCTGGCCGCGGCCTGGCCCGGCCGTACCCGGGTGTACGACGGGTCGGACGGCTCCGTCGGGGACGCCGTGCGGCGGGCCTTCGCCGAGTGCGACCGGCTGGTGTGCTTCCTGGCCACGGGCGCGGTGGTGCGGATCGTCGCGCCGCTGCTGGGCGACAAGGCGTCCGACCCGGGGATCGTGTGCGTCGACGAGGCCGGCCGGTTCGCCGTGTCGCTGGTGGGCGGGCACGGCGGCGGCGCCAACGAACTCGCCCGCGAGGTGGGCGGGTTGCTCGGCGCCGAGCCGGTGGTGACCACCGCGACGGACGCCGTCGGCCTGCCCGGTCTCGACACCCTGGGCTTCCCCGTGGAAGGGGACGTCGCGGCGGTGTCGCGGGCGCTGCTCGACGGGGAGCCCGTGGTGCTGGAGGCCGAACTGGCCTGGCCGCTGCCGCCGTTGCCGGTGGGCACGCGGGGCGCGTACACCGTCCGGGTCACCGACCGGGCCGTCGGGCACACCGAGCGCGAGGCGGTCCTGCGGCCGCCGTCCCTCGTCGTCGGCGTCGGCGCCTCCAAGGGCGCTCCGGTGGACGAGGTGCTCACGCTGGTCGAGGACGCGCTGCGGGACGCCGGGCTGTCCGCGAGGTCCGTCGCCGCGCTGGCCACCGTCGACGCGAAGGCCGGCGAGCCGGGCATCGTGGGGGCGGCCGAGCGGCTCGGGGTGCCCGTGGTGACGTACGGCGCCGAGGAGCTGGCCGCGGTCGAGGTGCCGAACCCCTCCGACGCGCCGCTGGCCGCCGTCGGCACGCCGTCCGTGGCGGAGGCCGCCGCGCTGGCCGGCGGGGGTGAACTCCTGGTGCCCAAGCGGAAGTCGGTGCGGGCGGACGGGCGGCCCGCGATGGCGACCTGCGCCGTCGTCCGGCGGGTGGCCCGCGGCCGGCTCGCGGTGGTCGGCCTCGGCCCGGGGGCGCGGGACCTGCTCACCCCGCGGGCGAAGGACGAACTGCGGCGCGCGGCCGTGCTCGTCGGCCTCGACCAGTACGTCGACCAGATCCGGGACCTGCTGCGGCCCGGCACCCGGGTCCTGGAGTCCGGGCTCGGCGCCGAGGAGGAGCGCGCGCGCACCGCGGTGGCGGAGGCCCGCCGCGGACAGGCCGTCGCGCTGATCGGCAGCGGGGACGCGGGCGTGTACGCCATGGCCTCGCCGGCGCTGGCCGAGGCGTCCGACGACATCGACGTGGTCGGGGTGCCCGGGGTCACCGCCGCGCTCGCGGCCGGGGCGATCCTGGGCGCGCCGCTCGGGCACGACCACGTGTCGATCAGCCTGTCGGATCTGCACACGCCGTGGGAGGTCATCGAGCGGCGGGTGCGCGCCGCCGCGGAGGCCGACATCGTCGTGACGTTCTACAACCCGCGCAGCCGGGGCCGTGACTGGCAGCTGCCCAAGGCCCTCGCGATCCTCGCGGAGCACCGGGAGCCGTCGACGCCGGTGGGTGTCGTACGGAACGCGTCGCGTCCGGACCAGAGCAGTCTGCTGACCACGCTCGCGGGACTCGACCCGGCCGTGGTGGACATGATGACCGTGGTGACCGTGGGCAACACGGCGACCCGTGAGATCGCCGGGCGCATGGTGACACCGCGCGGCTACCGCTGGCAGGAGGAGCCCAAGTGAGCGAGAGCAGGACGGTGCCGCCCGCGAGCCGGGTCGTGCACCCCATCGAGCAGGAGTCGTTCCGGCGGCTGCGGTCCCGTCTGGACACCTCGGGCTTCCCGCCGCTGACGCGGGCGGTCGTGGAGCGGGTCATCCACTCCGCCGCCGACCTCGACTACGCCGACGACCTCGTCATGGACGAGTCCGTACTGGAGAGGGCGCACGCGGCGCTGCACGCCGGGGCGCCCGTCGTGGTGGACGTGGAGATGGTCGCGGCGGGGATCACCCGGCGCGACACCGTGTGCCGGCTCAAGGACGCCAAGTCCGGTCCGGGGCTGACCCGTTCGGCGCACGCGATACGCCTCGCGCTGGAGGACGTCGGTCCCGGCGCGATCTGGGTCGTCGGCTGCGCGCCGACCGCTCTGGAGGAACTGCTCACGCTGGACGCCGATCCCGCGCTCGTCATCGGCCTGCCCGTCGGTTTCGTCGGGGCGGCCGAGTCCAAGGCCGCGTTGCGCGAGAGCGGGCTGCCCGCCGTCAGCAACGTGTCCGAGAAGGGCGGTTCCGCGGTCGCCGCGGCCGCGCTGAACGCCCTGCTGTACCACCCCGTGCCGCCGGCCGCCGAGGCCGCCCGGACCGCCGGGGCCTTCCCGTCCGCCAAGGAGACATCGTGACCACCCCTGCCCCCGCCCTGCTCATCGCCGGACACGGCACCCGGGACGAGGCCGGGGCCGAGGCCTTCCGCGCCTTCGTGCGGGAGCTGGGCCGCCGCCACCCCGAACTGCCCGTCGCCGGCGGCTTCATCGAGCTGTCGCCGCCCCCGCTGACCGAGGCGGTCGGCGAGCTCGTGCAGCAGGGCGTACGCCGGTTCGCCGCCGTCCCGCTGATGCTGGTGTCCGCCGGGCACGCCAAGGGCGACATCCCGGCCGCGCTGAACCGCGAGAAGGAGCGGCACCCCGGGATCTCGTACACGTACGGGCGTCCGCTGGGCCCGCATCCCTCGCTGCTGGCCGTGCTGGAGCGGCGGCTCGACGAGGCGCTGGGCGGCGGGCCGGAGCGGGCGCCCGGTGACCGGGCCGACGTGACCGTGCTGCTCGTCGGGCGCGGGTCGACCGATCCGGACGCCAACGCCGAGGTGCACAAGGCGGCCCGGCTGCTGTGGGAGGGCCGCGGCTACGCCGGGGTGGAGACCGCGTTCGTGTCGCTGGCGGCGCCCGACGTGCCGTCCGGACTGGACCGCTGCGCGAAGCTCGGGGCGCGGCGGATCGTGGTGCTGCCCTACTTCCTGTTCACCGGCATCCTGCCGGACCGGGTGCGGCAGCAGACGGAGGGCTGGGCCGCCGCGCACCCCGAGGTGGAGGTCCGTTCCGCCGACGTCATCGGCCCCGAGCCGGAGCTGCTCGACCTGGTCATGGAGCGCTACCGGGAGGCGGTGCGGGGCGACGTGCGGATGAACTGCGACTCGTGCGTGTACCGCATCGCGCTGCCGGGCTTCGAGGACAAGGTCGGCATGGCGCAGCAGCCGCACTTCCACCCGGACGACGACGGTCACCACCACGGGCATCACGGAGACCACGCGCACTCGCACTCCCATGCCCACTGAGGGCGCGCCCGGGGCCGGTACGGCCCGCTCCGAGGGGACGGCGCACGATCTGCGGCACCACGGTGACGCCGAGGTCCGGGACGACGGTTCGGCGCTCACCGACCTCGCGGTGAACGTCCGCGCCGACACCCCGCCGGCGTGGCTGCGGGAGCGGATCGCCGCGTCGCTGGCGGGGCTCGCCGCCTACCCGGACGGACGGGCCGCGCGGGCCGCTGTGGCCGCGCGGCACGGGCTGCCGGTGGAGCACGTGCTGCTGACGGCCGGTGCGGCGGAGGCGTTCGTGCTGCTCGCCCGCGCCCTGAAGGTGCGTCACCCCGTCGTGGTGCACCCGCAGTTCACCGAGCCGGAGGCGGCGCTGCGGGACGCCGGGCACACCGTCGAGCGGGTCCTGCTGCGCGAGCGGGACGGTTTCCGGCTCGACGCTGGGGCCGTGCCGGACAGCGCGGACCTCGTCGTGATCGGCAACCCGACGAATCCGACGTCGGTCCTGCATCCGGCGGACCGGATCGCCGCGCTGGCGCGCCCCGGGCGGACGCTGGTGGTCGACGAGGCGTTCATGGACGCCGTGCCCGGCGAGCGAGAGGCCCTCGCCGGGCGGACGGACGTGCCCGGGCTCGTGGTGCTGCGCAGCCTCACCAAGACCTGGGGGCTGGCGGGGCTGCGCATCGGGTACGTGCTGGCCGGTCCCGAGACGGTCGCGGAGCTGGAGCGGGCCCAGCCCCTGTGGCCGGTCTCCACGCCCGCGCTCGCCGCGGCGGAGGCGTGCGTGTCCCCCCAGGCACTCGCGGAGGCCGGTCACGCGGCGCACCGCATCGCCGCGGACCGGGCCCATCTGGTCGCGGGACTGCGGGAGTTCGGGCCGGACGGGCTGCACGTGGTGGAACCCGCTGAGGGTTCCTTCGTGCTCGTCCGGCTGCCCCGGGCGGGCGCCGTGCGCCGGCATCTGCGCGATCTGGGCTTCGCCGTGCGCCGCGGCGACACCTTCCCGGGACTGGGAGAGGAGTGGCTGCGGCTCGCAGTGCGGGACCGGGCGACGGTGAATCGTTTCCTTCAGGCTCTGGACCGGGCGGTGACGCTCGCCGGGGACTGAGGCGCGGGGGCCCGCTCCCCGCACCCGGGGGCGTCAGCCGCGGCCGCGCCGGGACAGGTAGACCCCTCCCCCGCCGGCCGCCAGCAGCGCCACCGCGCCGCCCGCCAGGTACGGGGTCACCGAACTGCCGCCGGTCTCGGCGAGGTTGGCCTCGGCCGGGGCGCCCTGGGGCTTCACCTCGGACACGGGGTCGGCGCCCGGCGCGGGCCTCGCCGGTGCCGCGGGCGACTCGCAGGTGGCGCCGGCCAGCGTGAGCGTGCCCTCGACCTCGGCGACGTTCAGCTTCAACGGGTTGATGGACACCTTGAGTTCGAGCGCGGAGGCGGCGGCCGTACGGGACGTGGTCTGCGTCCGGGAGAGGTCGAGGCGGACCTCCCCGACCCCGGGCACCTGGACCACGGACGGGCCGCCCGTGGAGAGGGTGACCTTCTTGCCGAGGACGGTCACCGCGCCGAGCAGGTTCGCGGTGGCGACCGGCTTCCTGCCCGCCTCGCAGGTCGCCCTGCTGGTGACCTGTTCCACCTCGATGAGGGAGAGCAGCGGCAGCCCCGGGACGTGGAGCTTGGCGTGCGCGAGGCTGGTGCGGCCCTCGGCCTTGCGTGCGGAGACCGTCGCCCCGGCGGTGGCGACGTCCGCGCGCAGCACGCTGAACGGGCGTCCGCCGGCGACGCCGTCCAACTGCGCGGTGAGCGCGGTCTTCTGTGCGCTCTGCGGTGCCCTGACCTCGTTCAGGGAGACCGCGAGCGGGAGGTTCACGGATTTGTTGAGCAGGGAGACGTCGAGCGCGGTGCGCAGGACGACGGCGCTCGCGCGACCGTGGTCGGTGGTCGCGTGGGCGGAGCCGGCGCCGGCCAGGGCCGCGGGACCGGCGGCCAGGGCGGTGGCCGCCGCGGTGGCGGCGAGGCGGCGTGCGGGCATGCGGAAGTGGTTGCCGTTCACGGTGGTTGGGACCCCCAGTGGAGAACAGACTTGGGACCCGGCAAGAATTACGCACGGAGAGTGAACAGTCAGCCACCTGAGGTCACTTCACTCCAACGTGGGATTACCGTGCGTTTTTTCGAATCCTGCGGCACGGGTGTTCGCCCCCGTCCCCCTCTGCACTCTCCCGGGCACGCGCGCCGGTCGACGCCCCGGCGCGGTGGCGGGGGTGCCCAACGAGCCGGCCGGCGCGCACGTCACGCTGCGTCAACCGGCGCCCGGCGGGAAGGTCAGCCGACGATCCGCCCGTCGAGGACGACCCGGCGCGGCGCGGCGAGCACCCGGACGTCCGCCCGGGGGTCCTCGTCGTAGACCACGAGGTCCGCGGGTGCCCCCTCGTCGAGCCCCGGCCGCCCCAGCCAGCGCCTGGCCCCCCACGCGGTCGCGGACAGCGCCTCCAGCGGCGGGATACCGGCCGTGACCAGCTCGGCCACCTCGCTCGCGACGAGGCCGTGGGCGAGCGAGCCGCCCGCGTCGGTGCCGACGAAGACGGGGATGCCCGCGTCATGGGCGGCGCGCACGGTGTCGTGGCGCCGCGCGTGCAGCCGTCGCATGTGGGCGGACCAGTCGGGGTACTTGGCCTCGCCGCCCGCCGCGAGCTGCGGGAAGGTCGCGATGTTCACGAGCGTGGGGACGATGGCGACGCCCCGCTCGGCGAAGAGCGGGATGGTCTCCTCGGTGAGGCCGGTCGCGTGCTCGATGCAGTCGATGCCCGCCTCGACCAGGTCCCGCAGGGAGTCCTCGGCGAAGCAGTGGGCGGTGACCCGGGCGCCGAGCCGGTGGGCCTCGGCGATCGCCGCCTCCACCGCCTCGCGCGGCCAGCAGGCGCTCAGGTCGCCGGTCCCGCGGTCGATCCAGTCGCCCACCAGCTTGACCCAGCCGTCGCCGCGCCGGGCCTCCCGGGCGACGTACGCGACGAGGTCGCCGGGCTCGATCTCGTGGGCGAAGCCGCGGATGTAGCGGCGGGTGCGGGCGATGTGCCGGCCCGCGCGGATGATCTTCGGGAGGTCCTCGCGGTCGTCGATCCAGCGGGTGTCGGAGGGCGAGCCGGCGTCGCGGATCAGGAGGGTGCCCGCCTCGCGGTCGGTGAGCGCCTGCTTCTCCGCCACGTCCTGGGGGACCGGCCCGTGCGGGCCGAGTCCGACGTGGCAGTGCGCATCGACGAGGCCGGGCAGCGCCCAGCCCTGCACGGTGCGGATGTCGCGGGCGCCGGCGGGGCGCTCGTACGAGATCCTCCCGCCGACCGCCCAGAGTTCGTCCCGGACGTCGTCGGGCCCGACGAGCACCCGCCCCTTCACGTGCAGCACCGTGCGATCGCTCATGCGCAGCACCCTAGTTCCTGGTCCGGGCCCCCCGGCTAGAGGCCCTTCTCGACCGCCCCGTCCGCCTCGGCGGTGCCTTCCTCGACGTCCGCCATGGCGGGGTCGAGGAGCCGGGACAGGAAGTGCCGGGTGCGCTCGTGGGCCGGGTCGCCGATGACCTGTGCGGGGGCGCCCTCCTCGACGACCACGCCGCCGTCCATGAAGACGACCCGGTCGGCGACCTCGCGCGCGAAGCTCATCTCGTGGGTGACGACCATCATGGTCATGCCCTCGTTCGCGAGCATCCGCATCACGGCGAGGACGTCGCCGACGAGTTCCGGGTCGAGGGCCGAGGTCGGCTCGTCGAAGAGCATCACCTCGGGGCCCATGGCCAGCGCCCGGGCGATCGCCACGCGCTGCTGCTGGCCGCCGGAGAGCGAGGCCGGATAGGCGTCGGCCTTCTCGGACAGCCCGACCCGCCGCAGGTTCTCCTCGGCCACCCGCGCGGCCTGCGCCTTGTCGCGGCCGAGGACCCGGCGCTGCGGCAGCGCCAGGTTCTCGGTCACCGTCAGGTGCGGGAAGAGGTTGAACTGCTGGAAGACCATGCCGATCCGGCGGCGGACCGCGTCGATGTCGACGTCGGGGTGCGTGACCTCCGTGCCGCCGACGAAGACCTGCCCCTTCGTGGGCTCCTCCAGGAGGTTCACGCAGCGCAGCAGGGTCGACTTGCCGGAGCCGGACGGGCCGATCACGCAGACGACCTCGCCGGAGCCGATCTCCAGGTCGATGCCGCGCAGCACCTCGTTGTCGCCGAAGGACTTGTGCAGCCCTTTGACCTGGATCTCGGGAGTCTTGGACGTGCTCACTTGGTGGCCTCCCCGGCCTTGGCCTCCAGGCGCCGCACGACGAAGCCGAGCGGCACGGTCACGAGCAGGTAGCACAGGCCCGCGACCAGGATCGGCGTGGAGTTGGCGGTCTGGCTCGCCAGGTCCCGGCCGAACTTGGTGAGTTCGCGCTCCTCCAGCGTGACCCCGAGGAACAGCACCAGCGAGGAGTCCTTGAAGAGCAGGACCAGCTCGTTGGTGAGCGGCGGGATCACGATGCGGAACGCCTGCGGGATGATGATCGAGACCATCGCCCGGGCGTGCGAGAAGCCGAGTGAACGGGCCGCCTCCATCTGCCCCTTGGGCACCGCCTGGATGCCGGCGCGGATCGTCTCCGCCATGTAGGCGGCGGAGACCAGGCCGAGCGCGAGCGCCACCTTGCCGTAGGTGCCGCCCGGGATCTCCGTGCCCGGGAAGGCGAGCGGTACGGCGACGCCGACGAAGACGAAGATCAGCAGGGCGGGCAGGCCGCGGAAGACCTCGATGTAGATGCCCGCGAGCCAGCGGTAGGGGCCCACCGGGGACAGCCGCATCAGGGCGATGACCATGCCGAGCACGAGGCCGAAGACGAAGCCGGACATCGTGTACAGCACGGTGTTCTTCAGCGCCAGCGTGATGACGTCCGGGAACATCTGCCGGACGAGGTCCCACTGGGCGAACTGGTTCTTCAGCCGTCCCCAGTCCGCCGTGAGCGCGAAGGCGATCACGGCGGCGACGAACACGACGTACTGCACACCGCGCGAGATCGCGCGCTTCTGGCGCCGGGTCAGGCCGGACCTGCGGGGCTGGACGGTTGTGTCGGCCTCACTCATGAGGCGGACGGGGAGGCGGTCGCCGCGGACTCGTCGTACGGGCCGATCCACTTCTCGTACAGCTTCTTGTAGGTGCCGTCGGCCTTGGCGTCCTTGATGGCCTTGTTGATCGCGGCGACCAGCTTGGTGTTGCCCTTCTTCACCGTGAAGCCGTACTGCTCACCGGTGTTGAGGTTGTCGACCACCTTGAAGGCGTCGGCGTTGGCCTTGTCCTTGAGCCAGCCCTGGACGACCGGGTAGTCGATGACGACGGCCTGGACCTGGCCGGAACGCAGGCCGTTGATGACCGCGTCGGAGGACTCGAAGGAGACCGGGTCGAAGCCCTGCTTCTTCGCGTAGTCCTCGCCGGTGGTCTGCGCCTGGGCGCCGAGCTTCTTGCCCTTGGCCTTCACGTCCGCGAGGGAGTTCACGCCGCTCTTCTTGTCGACGAGGACGGCCTGCGTGGCGTCGAAGTAGGGGTCGGAGAAGTCGACGTTCTTCTTGCGCTCCTCGGTGATCGTCATACCGGCCGCGGCGAGGTCGCACTGCTCGGAGTTGAGGAACGCGCCGGTCTTGAAGTTCTCGAACGGCGTGTCGAGGATGTCCTGCTTCACGCCGAGGTCCTTGGCGACCAGGTCGATCAGCGAGACGTCGAAGCCCTGCACCTTGCCGTCGACCTCCGACTGGAAGGGCGGGTACGGCAGGTGGGTGCAGGTGGTGAGCTGACCGCCCTTGACCAGGGTGACCCCGCCGGCGGTGGTCTTGTCGCCCCCGTCGTCGTCCGAGGAGCAGCCGGCCACGAGCAGCAGCCCGGCCGTCGCGGTGGTGGCGGCCAGAATGCGGGTCCGGCGTCCGAGGACCGAGTTCACGAGGACCTCCTGTGAGGGAACTGAGGCTTCCGATTATAAGGAAAGGTTTGGGTTGCTCAAATCAATCCGATGGTCGCCGGGCCGTCCGGCCTCGGATCCCGGCCCCCGGACGGCGCCCGGCGCGGCCGGCCGGACCGCGGCACCTCGCCGGGGACCCCGCCTGGCCGCCGGTTAGGCTCGTACCGCGTATCCACGTACTGGAATCCGCGTACTGGAACCCGTGAGCGAAGAGAGCGCCGCCGTGACCCACCCCTTCCTGGACCTGGCCCCCTTGACCGCGGCGCGTTTCGCGTCGATCGAGGACCGCGTGGCGCGGCTGCTCTCCACCGGGCAGGACGTCGTGATCATGCAGGGTGAGGCGCTGCTCCCGCTGGAGGGCGCCATCCGCGCCGCAGCGGGGCCGGGGACGACGGCGCTCAACATCGTCACGGGGCCGTACGGGCAGACCTTCGGCGACTGGCTGCGGGACTGCGGGGCGACCGTGGTCGACCTCGCCGTGCCGTTCCACGCCGCGGTGACGGCCGAGCAGGTCCGTGCCGCGTTCGCCGAGCACCCGGAGATCGACTTCGTCTCGCTCGTGCACGCCGAGGCGGCCACCGGCAACACGAACCCGGTCCGGGCCGTCGGCGAGGTGGTGCGCGAGCACGGCGCGCTGTTCTACCTGGACGCCGTCGCCTCGATCGGTGCCGAGCCGGTCCTGCCGGACGCGTGGGGCGTGGACCTGTGCGTCATCGGGGCGCAGAAGGCGATGGGCGGTCCCGCGGGCGTGTCGGCGGTGTCCGTGAGCGCGCGGGCGTGGGCGCGGATGGCCGCGAACCCCGCGGCGCCCCGCCGGTCGTACCTGTCGCTCCTCGACTGGAAGGAGCGGTGGATCGACGGCGGCCGCACGGCGCTGCTGCACGCGCCCGCGCAGCTGGAGATGCTGGCCCTGGAGGCGTGCGTCGAGCGCATCGAGGCGGAGGGGCCGGCCGCGGTGATGGCCCGCCACGCCTCGGCCGCGGCGGCCACCCGGGCGGGCGCGCTCGCGCTCGGCGGCGGTATCGAGCCGTACGTGCGCGAGGTGTCCGACGCCGCTCCGGTGGCGACGACGCTGCGCGCCCCGTCGGGCGTCGACGCGTCCGCCCTGGTCGCGCGCGCCCTGGCCGCCGACCCCGCGCTCCCGCTGGCCGCGGGCGGCGGCGCGCTGGCCAAGGAGATGATCCGGGTGAACCACTACGGGCCGGACGCCACGCGCGGTGCCGTGCGGGCCTGCCTGGCCGCGCTGGGCTCCGCCCTGGGCGAGCTGGGCACGACGGCGGTGGACCTGGAGGCCGCGGGCCGTGCCGTGGCGGACGCCTGGAAGTGAGCCCCCTCCCGCACCGGGACTCCCCGCTTGGGCGAGTCCCCGGCCCGTGACCCGCCGCGGCCGTCCGGCCGCCGTCCCCGCCCCGTCCGCTTCCCGCGGGCGGGGCGTTCCCCCTCGCGCCCACTCCGCGCACCCGGGCATCCCGTGCGAAGGGCCCCCGGACATCCCGCGGGAGCAACACCCGGACATTCCGCGCGAGTGACGTGTCCCATAAAGGGCCGAAGCGCTGCGCACGTGAAGCGGCTCACTTTTCACACGCACCGAGAAAGTCCGCTTCCGCGAGAATTCAACGCGCTTTTCCCCACTCATTCCCGCGACATTATCCGGCGTAGCTTCCCGTCCTCTTCTGCCCGCTTTCCCCGAGGCTAAACACGGAGATTCTGCGAACACCGGCGATGCATTTCGGGCGGGTTCCAGGGGGGTCACACGGCTGTGACACACTCCACATCGCGCCCGATTCCTCCCGCCATATCCGGGCAATATCCCTCATACCCCAGCGCCCGGCCCGAAGAACTCACGCCCGCGTGATAACACACGGGTGGCTGGTGCGTAACCCCGGCCGACGATGCAATTTCAACTTTCGCTGGGTAAATTCAACCGGCATGACCGCCGCACCAGCAGACCTGCAAGCGGAATTCCTGGGAATGCCCGAGGGCCTCCGGATCGACCGTCCGGGGGTGGCCGACGGGGCCGCGCTCTGGCGCATCGCCAAGGACTCCGGAAACCTCGACCTGAACTCCTCGTACAGCTACCTCCTGTGGTGCCGTGACTTCGCCGGCACCTCGGCGGTGGCCCGCGACGCGGAGGGCGAGCCCGTCGGTTTCGTCACCGGCTACATCCGCCCCGAGCAGCCGGGGACGCTGCTCGTGTGGCAGGTGGCCGTGGACAGCGCCTGTCGCGGACGCGGACTCGCCGCCGCCCTGCTCGACGGACTGACCGCGCGGGTGGCGCGGGAGCGCGGGCTCGCCTTCGTCGAGACCACCGTCTCACCGGGCAACACCGCCTCGGAGCGCCTGTTCGCCTCGTACGCCGCCCGCCACGGCGCGGCCCTGGAGCGGGAGGTGCTGTTCGACACCGGACAGTTCCCGGACGGGCCGCACGACCCCGAGGTGCTGCACCGCATCGGACCGCTGTCCTTCTGATCCGCCCCGCCCTCTCCGGCATCCCCCCACGACTTCATCTCCCAGGAGGAGATTCGCTGTGACCATCACCCAGCCCGACCTGAGCGTCTTCGAGACCCTGGAGTCGGAGGTGCGCAGCTACTGCCGCGGCTGGCCCACCGTCTTCGACCGCGCGCAGGGCAGCCGCATGTACGACGAGGACGGCCACGAGTACCTCGACTTCTTCGCGGGCGCCGGGTCGCTCAACTACGGCCACAACAACCCGGTGCTCAAACGGGCCCTCATCGACTACCTGGAGCGCGACGGCGTCACCCACGGTCTCGACATGTCGACGACCGCCAAGCGCCGCTTCCTGGAGTCCTTCCAGAACCTGGTCCTGCGCCCGCGCGACCTGCCCTACAAGGTCATGTTCCCGGGCCCGACGGGCACGAACGCGGTGGAGGCCGCGCTGAAGCTGGCCCGCAAGGTGAAGGGCCGCGAGGCCATCGTGTCGTTCACGAACGCCTTCCACGGCATGTCGCTGGGCTCGCTCGCCGTCACCGGCAACGCCTTCAAGCGGGCCGGCGCCGGCATCCCGCTCGTGCACGGCACCCCGATGCCGTTCGACAACTACTTCGACGGCCAGGTCCCGGACTTCCTCTGGTTCGAGCGGCTGCTGGAGGACCAGGGCTCCGGTCTCAACAAGCCCGCCGCCGTGATCGTCGAGACCGTGCAGGGCGAGGGCGGCATCAACGTGGCCCGCGCCGAGTGGCTGCGCGCGCTCGCCGAGCTGTGCGAGCGCCAGGACATGCTGCTGATCGTCGACGACATCCAGATGGGCTGCGGCCGGACCGGCGCCTTCTTCTCCTTCGAGGAGGCGGGCGTCACCCCCGACATCGTCACCGTGTCCAAGTCCATCAGCGGCTACGGGCTCCCCATGTCGCTGTGCCTGTTCAAGCCCGAGCTGGACATCTGGGAGCCGGGCGAGCACAACGGCACCTTCCGCGGCAACAACCCGGCGTTCGTGACCGCCGCCGCGGCCCTGGAGGCGTACTGGGCCGACGGCTCCGCGATGGAGAAGCAGACCCGGGCCCGCGGGGAGCAGGTCGAGCAGGGGCTGATCTCCATCACCGAGGAGAACCTCGCCGACATCAAGGAGTACCGGGGCCGCGGTCTCGTGTGGGGCCTGGAGTTCAAGGAGAAGGAGCGTGCCGGACGGATCGCGCAGCGCGCCTTCGAACTCGGCCTGCTCATCGAGACCTCGGGCCCGGAGAGCGAGGTCGTCAAGCTGCTTCCGGCGCTGACGATCACGCCCGACGAGCTGGACGAGGGGCTGCGCACCCTCGCCCGCGCCGTCCGCGAGACGGTCGCCTGACCGCGTACGCACCACAGAAAGGCAGCACCCCACCGTGATCGTCCGATCGTTCAAGGACATCGAGGGAACCGACCGTCATGTGAAGGCCAAGACCGGCACCTGGGAGAGCAAGCGCATCGTGCTCGCCAAGGAGAAGGTCGGGTTCTCCCTCCACGAGACGACTCTGTACGCGGGTACCGAGACGTCGATGTGGTACGCGAACCACATCGAGGCCGTCCTCTGCGTGGAGGGCGAGGCCGAGCTGACCAACGACGAGACCGGCGAGAAGCACTGGATCACGCCGGGCACCATGTACCTGCTCGACGGCCACGAGCGCCACACCATGCGCCCCAAGACCGACTTCCGGTGCGTCTGCGTCTTCAATCCGCCCGTCACCGGACGGGAGGACCACGACGAGAACGGCGTCTACCCGCTGCTGACCGAGGAGGTCTGAGCACCATGACCATCACCCCCGAGAGGACCACCGACCTCTATCCGAGCCGCGGCGCCACCGAGGTCTCCGTACCCCGCAAGGACCCGGTGATCTGGGGCGCCCCGGGCGACCCGGGCCCCATCGAGGCGTCCGACCTCCAGGCGTACGAGCGCGACGGCTTCCTCGCCGTCGAGGAGCTCATCACCCCCGACGAGGTCGCCGTCTACCGCGCCGAACTGGAGCGGCTCGTCACCGACCCGGCCGTCCGCGCCGACGAGCGCTCGATCGTCGAGCCGGCGTCGCAGGAGATCCGCTCGGTCTTCGAGGTGCACCGGATCAGCGAGGTCTTCGCGCGGCTGGTGAGTGACGAGCGTGTGGTGGGCCGGGCCCGGCAGATCCTCGGCTCGGACGTGTACGTCCACCAGTCGCGGATCAACGTCAAGCCGGGGTTCGGGGCCAGCGGGTTCTACTGGCACTCGGACTTCGAGACCTGGCACGCCGAGGACGGTCTGCCGAACATGCGGACGGTGTCCGTGTCGATCGCGCTGACGGAGAACCTCGACACCAACGGCGGTCTCATGATCATGCCGGGGTCGCACAGGACGTTCCTCGGGTGCGCGGGGGCCACGCCGAAGGACAACTACAAGAAGTCGCTCCAGATGCAGGACGCCGGCACGCCCTCGGACGAGGCGCTCACCGCGTTCGCCGAGCGGCACGGCATCAAGCTGTTCACCGGCCCAGCGGGGTCGGCCACGTGGTTCGACTGCAACTGCATGCACGGTTCGGGTGACAACATCACGCCGTTCCCGCGCAGCAACGTCTTCATCGTGTTCAACAGCGTGGAGAACGCCGCGGTGGAGCCGTTCGCGGCGCCCGTGCGGCGGCCCGAGTTCATCGGCGCGCGGGACTTCACCCCGGTGAGGTGACCGGCGGCCCCTGCGACGCCGCGGGTCCGGCACTCCATGTGGGTGCCGGGCCCGCGGCGTCGCACGTGGCTCCCGGATGAGGACCGGTCCCGGCGGGCGAGGAACCCCGGGCGTCACGGCCAGGCCAGTGACGCCGCCCTGTCCAGCACGCCGCGCACGGCGGTCGCGTCGCCCGTCGCGCCGCGCGGCACCTCCTCGGGGGTGCGCCGGCCGCCGACGAGCAGGCAGAGGTCCACCGGGGTCAGGACGAGTTCGGCGCGCACCGGCTCGTCCTCCGAGCCCAGCACCCACTCGGCGTCCCCGCCGCGCCCGGTCACCGCGAGCAGCACCGGGGGCGCCCCGGGGCCCAGCGCCGTGCCGAGGATGCGGACGGCGAGGCGGACGAGCTGCCACAGGTGCGGCTCGGGCGGCGGCGGCACGACGCGGCCCAGCGCCCGGCCGATGTCGGCGCCGTGGATCCACGTCTCGAAGGCGCGGACCAGGAAGTGGTCGGCGACGGGGAGCCGGACGCCCATCAGCGTCGTGCACTGCGCGGCCGGCTCGAACTCCCGCGCCTCACGGGTGGCGAGCAGGTCCGCGGCCTGCGCGGTCCATGCGGCGACGGTCTGCCGCGGGGTGCGCGCCCGCTCGTGGGCGATCACGCCGGCGGTCCGCGCGGCCCACTCCTGGCGCCACCCGGCGCCCTCCGCGGTACCGGCCGGCGACGGCGGCACCCGGGCGGCCAGCCCCAGCCGCAGCGCCAGTGGCTCGTCCGCGGCGATCAGGTGGGCGACGGTGTCGTGCACGTCCCAGCCGTGCACGACGGGCGTCCGCCACGAAGCGGCGGTGTCCGCCTCGTCCAGCGGTCGGCGCAGTGCGGCGACCGCCGCCGAGTAGGGCGCCGCGTGCGCGGCGACCGGCGCCGCGGCGGGACGCGGGCGCGAGTCCCCGGCCCGGTGACCGTCGGCCGTGTGCGGCCCGCCGCCCGGACCCCGCGGGCCGTCTCCCGCATCGATCGGCCCGCCCGGCGGCCGCGGCCTCCGTCGCCGGAGCCGCTCGGCCTCGGCGGCGCAGGACTCGCACCCGGCCAGGTGCGGCGGCACCGTCCTGTCGTCGGAGGGTGGCAGCGCCCCGGTGGCCCAGTCCGCCAGCAGCTCTCGTACCCGCTCGTGTTCGGTGCTCATCCGGCGCCGTCCTTCCGGGCCGTGGTCGGCACGGCGGCCGGGGCCCGCCCGCGGCCCCGTCACCCCGCTCCTTCCAGCGTACGCACGCCCGGCCGGCCGGTCCCGTCGCACGGGCGGCCGGTCCCGTCGCACGGGCGGCCCGCCGGAACGGGGACCGGAGGGCTCCGCGGGCGAACGGGCGAGAGCGGGCGAGTGGGCCCGGCAACCCGGCCGCCCTGAACCGTGCGCGGCCGGGTCCCGGCCGCGCCCCCCGGCTCAGCCGGACAGGACGTCCAGCAGGCGGTCGACGTCCGCGGGGGTGTTGTAGAGGTGGAAGGCCGCCCTCAGGTTGCCCGCGCGGTCGGACACCTCGACCCCGGCCCTGCTCAACTCGGCCTGCCGGTTGCCCAGTTGCGGGACGGAGACGATGGGTGAGCCGGGGGCGGGGACGGGCCGGTGCCCGAGCCGGCCGAGCCCCTCGCGGAACCGGTCGGCCAGCGCGAGGTCGTGGGCCCGTACGGTGTCCACGCCCAGTTCCTCGATGAGCGCCAGCGAGTGACGGGCCCCGGTGTACGAGAACAGGCTGGGGCTCTCGTCGAACCGCCGTGCCGAGTGGGCGAGTTCCTCGACGGGGCCGTAGCAGCTGTCCCAGGGGCGCTCGCCGGCGACCCAGCCCGCGAAGACGGGGGTGAGGCCGCCCAGGTCCTCGGGGACGACCAGGAAGGCCACGCCCCGGGGGCAGACGAGCCACTTGAAGGCGACGGAGGAGACGAAGTCGTACGCGTCCGCCTCGATTGGCAGCCAGCCGGCGGCCTGGGACACGTCGACGTACGTCCGTGCCCCGTGCGTCCGGGCGGCGTCCCGGATCGCCGCCAGGTCGGCGACCCGGCCGTCGGCGGACTGGGCGGCGCTGACGGCGACCAGTGCCGTACCGGGCCGGACGGACTCGGCGATCCGCTCCAGCGGCACGGTGCGCACCTTGAGGTCGCCGCGGACGTGGAAGGGGTTCACGACGGAGGTGAAGTCGGCCTCGGCGGTGAGGACTTCGGCGCCCGCCGGCAGCGAGGCGGCGATCAGGCCGGTGTAGACGGCGACGGAGGCGCCGGCCGCGACCCGGCGGTCGGACACGCCGGCCAGCCGGGCGAAGGCGGACCGGGCGGCCTCCACGTCCGCGAACATGTCCTGGGGCTGCCCCGCCGCCACGGACTCGACGCCGGCCCGCATGGCGTCCACCGCGCGAACCGGCAGCAGCCCGGTGCTCGCGGTGTTGAGGTAGGTGTTCTTCGGGGCGAACTCGGCTCGTACGAGGCTCTCGAAGGTCTCCATGGGACCACTCTGCGGCCCCCCGAAGCCCTCGTCCATCGCGTATTTTTGCGGGGTTTCGCCAAGCGATGCTTATGGATCTGGCCCGACCTGCGGTTTTCCGCCGGCCGGGCCTTGGTGTGCGTCCTACTTCTGGGGGACGGCGCAGCCGTCGGGGCCGCACACCTCCGCGGCGCCGCCCGGCTCCTGGAGCAGGGTCAGCGGGGACCGGTCGCCCCATGCCTGGGTCAGGGCCTGGGTGAAGACCTCGGCGGGCTGGGCGCCGGAGACGCCGTAGGTGCGGTCGAGGACGAAGAAGGGGACACCGGTCGCGCCCAGCTCGGCGGCCTCGCGCTCGTCGGCGCGGACCTCGTCGGCGTAGGCGGCCGGGTCGGCGAGGACCGCGCGGGCGGAGTCCGCGTCGATCCCGGCGGCGACGGCCAGCTCCACGAGCCGCTCGTCGTCGTCGAAGACCGACCGCTCCTCCGCGAAGTTGGCGCGGTACAGCAGGCCGATCAGCTCGTCCTGGCGGACCCGCTCCTTGGCGAGGTGCAGCAGGCGGTGCATGTCGAAGGTGCTGCCGTGGTCGCGGCCCTCGGTGCGGTACTCCAGGCCCTCGGCGGCGGCGTTCGCGCCCAGGTTGTCCTCGGCGGCCTGCGCCTGCGCCTCGCTCATGCCGTACTTGGCGGCCAGCATCGGCAGGACGGCTCCGGTGTCGCCCTTGGCGCGCGTCGGGTCGAGCTCGAAGGAGCGGTGCACCACCTCCACCTGGGCCCGGTGCGGGAAGGCGGCGAGCGCCTTCTCGAAGCGGGCCTTGCCCACGTAGCACCACGGGCAGGCGATGTCGCTCCAGATCTCGACGCGCATTCTTCGGCTTCTTCCAGGTCGTACGGGTACGGAGACGCCCTCCGCCGGGTACGTGAACGTTCAACCGGCTCGGGTCATTCCCCGGGGACCCCGAAGCGCAGGAACAGGTGGTCGTCGTCCTCGGCGGGCGGGTTCGCGGGGTCCGGGACCCAGCCCCTGTCCGCGTAGAAGGACTGGGCGCGCTCGTTGCCGACGTGCACGTCCAGCGTCGCGGTCCGTTTCCGGTCGGCCTGCCACTGCTCGACGCAGGCGGCGTGCAGGGCCGTGCCGATGCCGGTCCGCCAGTGCCCGGGGTCCACGTGGAACTGGAAGAGCTTCACGGTGTCGGCGGGTGCGCCCTCGGGCGTCCGGAAGGAGGCCAGCGCGGCGATCCGGCCCCGCTCGACCAGGCAGAGGACGTGGCCGTCCGGGCGGTCGATCGCCTGCCGCCAGACGGCGGGCCAGTCGGTGCCGTCGTCGGGGATGCCGTCGGGGTAGTAGGTCGCGCGGGCCCTGGCGTGCAGGGCGGCGACGGCCGGGGCCTCGGCGGGCAGTGCGGTCCTGATCACCCGGTTCACCCGGGCCGCGCGGTCTCCGATCATGCAACGGAGGACGTGGGCGGCACGGCCCCGGTTCCGCGGCGGTCGAACTGGGTGCGGTACGCGCTGGGGGCGAGGCCCGCGACCGCCCGACGGCGCTTCCCCGCCCCGGCGTCCGTCCGCGGACGGACGCCGCCGGGGCCGGGACCGTCAGCTGCCGTCCCGCAGGTCCTTCGGCCAGTCGGGGCGGAACTCGACGCCGTCGTACGTCACCACGCAGCCCTCGCCCATCGGGGACTGCGTCATGAAGCCGACGAGGGCCGCTCCGGACGCCTCCTCGTCGCCGAGCGTGAACAGCCGGACGAAGGTCCAGCGGACGCCGTCGCGGGAGGCGTGGAAGGCGAAGGCGCGGCCCGTGCGGCTGACCCGGAGCCAGACGGAACTGCCGTCGACGGTGAAGGAGTTGGCGTCGTCGGAGTGCCCCCGGGTGACCACCGTGCAGACGGTGGGCACGTCCGGGGAGTACTCCAGGCAGAGCTTCGCCCAGGCCCGCTCCCCCACGTGGACGTAGAGCACACCGGCGTCGAAGGAGCCGGCGAAGCCCACGGTGACCCGGGCTATCAGCTGGAAGTCGCCCTCGGGCGAGCCCAGCAGCCGGGGGGCGTCGGAGGCGGGGTCCAGAGCCTCACCGGTGGGCGGCACGAAGCGGTCCTGCCGCGCGCCCGCCCAGCCGGTGAGCACTCCGTCCTCGTACGACCAGTGGCCGTCCGGCCCGTAGGTACGCAGCGGGAAGGGGAGTTCGGGAATCTCGACGTCCATCCGCCGAGTGTCCCAGGCCGGTGCGCTCAGCGCTCCAGCCGCCCGTCGTAACGGCGGGGCAGCCCCAGCGGGTTGTCGTCGCGCAGCTCCGGCGGCAGCAGGGCCTCCGGCGCGTTCTGGTACGCCACCGGGCGCAGCCAGCGCTCGATCGCCGTACCGCCCACCGAGGTCGAGGTGGAGGTGGTCGCCGGGTAGGGGCCCCCGTGGTGCTGGGCCGGGGCGACGGCGACGCCGGTCGGCCAGCCGTTGACCAGGACGCGGCCCGCGAGCGGGGTGAGTTCGGCGAGGACCTCGGCGCCGCGCCCCTCCCCGGCCGCCTCCTCGGTGGACAGGTGCACGGTGGCGGTGAGGTTGCCGGGAAGCCGGGAGAGCACCGCGCCGGCCTCCGCGTCGTCCTCGTAGCGGGCGACGACGGTGAGCGGGCCGAAGCACTCCTCCAGGAGCAGGTCGTGGTCGCCCTCGGCGGCGAGCTTCCGCGCGGGCACGGTCAGGAAGCCGGGGCTCACCGTGTGCTCGCCGCCCGCGCCGGGGGTGACCGGGGACTCCACGCCGGGCAGCCCGGTGCGCTCGGTGACGCCGGCCAGGAAGTTGTCCCGCATGCGGTGGTCGAGCAGGACACCCGCCTCGGTGTCGCTGACGGCGTCGGTCAGGGACTTCAGCAGCCGGTCCCCGGCGTCGCCCGCGGGGGCCAGCACCAGGCCGGGCTTCACGCAGAACTGGCCGACGCCCAGCGTCATGGAGCCCGCGAGCCCGGCGCCGATGGCCTCGGCGCGCTCGGCGGCGGCGGCCTCGGTGACGACGACCGGGTTGAGCGAGCCGAGTTCGCCGTGGAAGGGGATCGGTACGGGGCGGGCGGCCGCCGCGTCGAACAGGGCGCGTCCGCCGCGGACCGAGCCGGTGAATCCGGCCGCCGAGACGAGCGGGTGCTTCACCAGCTCGACGCCGGCCTCGAAGCCGTGGACCAGGCCGACGACGCCGGCGGGGATGTCGTGCCGGGCGGCGGCCCTGCGCAGGGTCGAGGCGACCAGCTCGGACAGTCCGGGGTGGTCGGGGTGGGCCTTGACGACGACCGGGCAGCCCGCGCCGAGCGCGCTGGCGGTGTCGCCGCCCGCGACCGAGAACGCGAACGGGAAGTTCGAGGCCGAGTAGACGGCGACGACGCCCAGCGGCACCTTGTAGCGGCGCAGGTCCGGGATCGGTGGGGTCGCGGTGTCGTCGGGGTGGTTGATCACGACGTCGAGGAAGGCGCCCTCGTCGACGATGTCCGCGAAGGCCCGCAGCTGGTAGCAGGTGCGGGCGAGTTCGCCGGTGAGCCTGACCGGGCCGAGGGCGGTCTCCGCGTCGGCCGCCTCGACCAGCCGGTCCTTGGCCTCTTCGAGCAGGTCCGCCGCCGTGCGCAGGAAGGCGGCGCGCACGGTGCGGTCGGCGAGGGCCCCTCTGGCGGCGTGCGCGGCGCGGACGGCCTCGTCCACTTCCTGGGCTGTGGCCTCCACCGCAACCTGCTCGCGCTGCTTCCCGGTACGGGGGTCGACACTCCAGACTGGTGCTGCTGCCACCGCGGGTTCCTCCAGATGTGATGCCGCAGTTCCTGTGTCACTCACCAGGGGCGTTCGATATGCTGAACGCTGTCTCTGATGGTGAATATGCTGTCGGAGACTATTTCCCGTCCAACGAAGGGGTCAAGGGCGATGTCGGCAGTCGAGACAGGCGGCGGGGCGCAGGTCAAGTCCGCGGTGCGGACCGTGGAATTGCTCGAGTACTTCGCCGGCCGGCCCGGAATGCACTCCTTGGCCTCCGTGCAGGAGGCCGTCGGGTACCCCAAGTCCAGCCTGTACATGCTGCTGCGCACGCTGGTCGAGCTCGGCTGGGTGGAGACGGACGCGACGGGCACGCGGTACGGCATCGGCGTCCGCGCGCTGCTCGTCGGCACGTCCTACATCGACGGCGACGAGGTGGTGGCCGCCGCCCGGCCCACCCTGGACCGCCTGTCCGACGACACGACGGAGACGATCCACCTCGCCCGGCTCGACGGCACGAACGTCGTCTACCTCGCCACCCGCCAGTCCCAGCACTACCTGCGCCCCTTCACCAGGGTGGGACGGCGGCTGCCCGCGCACTCCACCTCCCTGGGCAAGGCGCTGCTCGCCACCCACACCGACGAGCAGGTCCGCAAGCTGCTCCCCGAGACGCTGCCCGCGCTGACCGAGCACACGATCACCGACCGGGAGAAGCTCATCGAGGAGCTGCACCAGGTGCGGGAGCAGGGCTTCGCGGTGGACCGCGAGGAGAACACGCTGGGGCTGCGCTGCTTCGGCGTGGCGATCCCGTACCGGACGCCCGCCCGGGACGCCATCAGCTGCTCGGTGCCGGTGGCGCGCCTGACGCCCGCCCACGAGCAGATGGTCAAGGACGCCCTGTTCGACGCGCGCGACCGGCTCACCCTCGCGACGAGGAGGCTCTGACGTGGAGGTGGCCCTGCGCCCCGTGCACGACAGCGACCTGCCGGTCTTCTTCCGGCTGTCGAACGACCCCGAGTCGCACCGGATGGCCGCGTTCACGGTCCGGGACCCGGCCGACCGGGAGCGCTTCGACGCCCACTGGCGCCGCGTGCGGGCCTCCTCCGCCGTGGTGCGCACGGTCCTGGCGGACGGTGACGTGGTCGGCAGCGCCGCGGTGTACGGCGAGCCGGGCGAGCTTGAGGTGACGTACTGGATCGACCGCGCGTACTGGGGCCGCGGTATCGCGACGGCGGCCCTGCGGGCCCTGATCGCCGCCGTCCCCGAGCGCCCGCTGCACGCCCGCGCCGCCGCGGACAACGCGGCGTCCGTCCGGGTCCTGGAGAAGTGCGGCTTCCGGGAGACGGAGCGCACCCACGGCTACGCCGAGGCCCGCGCCGAGGAGATCGACGAGGTCGTCCTCGTCCTGCGCGACTGACCGCGGGGTCTGGGCGCCTCTCCCCCGTGCGGCGGAGGCGGATCGTCGCCGCGCAGGACGTGGACCACGCTCCCGCGACGGCACGGTGGAGGCATGACGCAGCCCTCCCTCTCCGCGACGATCCCCGCCGGCGCACCGTCCCCGGGCGGGCGCCCCGGACGGGCGCGCCGCGTTCTGCGGGCCGTCGCCGTCGTCTCCTGCCTGCCGTACCTGTCCCTCAAGTCCGCCTGGATCGCGGGCAGTCACCTCGGCATTCCCGCGGGCAGCCCGCTGCTGGAGCACCGCGCGCAGCTGGCCGTGGCGAACGGTGTCACGGTCGTGATGGACGGCGCCGTCGTCGTCCTCGTGCTGCTGCTGACCCGGCCCTGGGGGCTGCGCGTGCCCGCGTGGCTGCTCGTCGTGCCGACGTGGACGGCGACCGGGCTGCTCGCGCCCGTGATGGCCGGGTATCCGCTGCAACTCCTCGTCGGGGCGCTCGGCGGGTCCGTGAACCGGGCGGCGGAGACCGGGCGGGAGCCGTTCCTCGACGCGTGGGTCTTCGCGGTGGTCTACACGGGCTTCATCGTGCAGGGGCTCACGCTGGGCGCGCTGTTCGTCCTGTACGCGCGGGACCGGTGGGGGCGGCTGTGGCGGGGCCGGGTGGGCGAGCTGCCCGCGAGCGGCGTGGGGTCGGCGCAGCGGGCAACCGCCGTCGCCGCGGCCGTCCTCGCGCTCGTGCCGGCCGGCTCGCACCTGGTGTGGGCCTGCGGCGGCACGGCGGGACTGAGCGCCGGTCGCGCCGCCCGGCGGACCGCCGACTTCCCCGTCCTGGAGGCCCTGGACGCCGCCTTCCTGCTGTTCTCCGTCGCGGGCGCGGTCCTGCTCGCCTTCCGGTGGGGGCCCGCGCTGCCGGTGCGGGTGCCGCTGGCGCTCGCCTGGGTCGGTTCCGGGGCCACCGCCTGCTGGGGCGGCTGGCTCTCACTGGCGAGCCTGGGCGGCCCGGACGACCTGGCGGGACGCCCCACGGAGCTGATGAACCTCACCTACGCTGGGCAGATGACCGTCGGCCTGCTCGTGATCACCGTCGCCGCGCACTTCCTCGCGGAGCGGTCCACCCGGGCGAAGCGACCGGCGTGAGCGCCCTCGCCCGGTTCCTGTTCGGACGGCGGGCGCGGCTGCGGTGGATCCACCTGATCCTCGGCGGCGCCCTCGCGATGCCGTACGTCCTCGTGGGCGAGGTCGTGGTCGGGCCGCTGGCGGACTCGCGGTACGTCTTCGGCTCCTTTCCCCTGCAACTCGCCTCCTTCGCGGCCGGGTTGCCGCTCGCCGCGGTCACCGCCCTCTTCCCGCTCACCCGGCCGCTGTCGGTGGCGGCGGCGCGGGCGCTGTGCGGTGTCGAGGGCGACCGGCTCGCCGACGGTCCCGCGCGGACCGGGGCGGCCCGGCGCCGTACCGCGGGCTGGTTCACCCTGCATCTGGGCCTCGGCGGGATCGTCGCCGGAATGTCCCTCGCCGTACCGCCGTTCGCGGCCGTGCTGATCGCGCTGCCCGCCGTGTCCTGGCTGCGGGACTCCCGGCTCGGACTGCCCGAAGTCCTGCACGAACCCTGGGCGTTGGCCCTCTCACCGGTCGCCGGGGCCGCGTCGCTGATCGCCCTCGCGGCCTGCGCGGCCGGGGCCGGAAGGCTGCTCGCCGGCCGGGCGCCCGTACTGCTCGGGCCGGGCCCCGAGGACCGGCTCGCGGCGGCCGAACGGCGGGCCGCGGACCTCGCGGTGCGCAACCGGCTCGCCCGCGAGCTGCACGACTCCGTCGGCCACGCGCTCAGCGCCGTCACCCTCCAGGCGAGCGCGGCCCGGCGGGTCCTGGACACCGATCCCGCGTTCGTCCGCGAGGCCCTCGCCGCGATCGAGGACACCACACGCCGCACGGTCGGCGAACTGGACGCGGTGCTCGGGGTGTTGCGGGAGAGCGACACCGGGCAGGGCACCGGCGCGGAGGACCCTGCCACCGCCCCGGCCCCCACCCTCGCCGACCTCGACGGCCTGCTGCGCCGCACCCGTGCCGGTGGCCTCGGCGTCACGGCGGCGGTCGAGGTGGACCCCGTGGAGCTGCCGCCGCTGGTCTCCCGGGAGACGTACCGCATCGTGCAGGAGGCGCTGAGCAACGCGCTCCGGCACGCCGGGCCGCGGGCCCCCGTGCTCCTGCGCATCACGCGCGGCGCGAACACCCTGGAGATCACCGCCGAGAACCCGGTCACCGGCGCCCCCGCTCCCCGCCCCGGCGGCGGCCACGGTCTGCGCGGCGTCGCGGACCGGGCGCGGCTGCTGGGCGGCACGACCGAGGCCGGCCCCGTGGACGGGGTGTGGCGCCTGCGCGTACGACTGCCCGTGGAGGGAGCCGCATGACCGGCCCGACGATCCGGATCGTCCTCGCGGACGACGAGCGCATGGTGCGCACCGCGCTGCGCGTGATCCTCTCCGCGGAACCGGACCTGGAGGTCGTCGGGGAGGCGGCGACCGGCGCGGAGGCGGTGTCGGTGGTGCGCGAACTGCGGCCGGACGTCGTCCTGATGGACGTCCGCATGCCGGAGACCGACGGCATCCGCGCCACCGGGCAGATCCTCGCGACGCTTCCCGACCCGCCCCGCGTCGTGGTGGTGACCACCTTCGAGAACGACTCCTACGTGTACGAGGCCCTGCGCGTCGGCGCCTCGGGGTTCCTGCTGAAGCGGGCCGACGCGGACGCGCTCGTCCAGGCGGTGCGGCTGGTCGCGCGCAGCGACAGCCTGCTGTTCCCCTCGGCGGTGCGGGCGCTGGCCGCCGCACACGCCCGCGCCCACCCCGAGCCGCCCGTGTGGGTGGCGAGGCTCACCGACCGCGAGCGGGACGTGCTGCGGCTGATGGCCACCGGACTCACCAACGCGGAGATCGCCGCCCGGATCGGCGTGGGCCCCGCGACGGTGAAGTCCCATGTGGCCGCCGTCCTGGCGAAGACGGGCACCCGGGACCGCACCCAGGCGGTGATCGCCGCCTACGAGGCGGGCTTCGTCCGGGACTCCGCCTGAACGCCCCGTTCCATGAACGGCGGATGAGAAATGCGGACGGAAGGGAACGATTCGAGCCCGCTCGTTCGTCTTCCAGGGCGCGATGAACAAGACGATCAGGCATGCCGCCGTCTTCACGCTGCTGCTCGTGCTCGCCCTGCTGGTCAGGGCGACCTGGGTGCAGTTCTACGACGGGAAGGCACTCGCGGACGACAAGCACAACCGGCGGAACGCGATCGAGCAGTACGCGCACCCGCTCGGGGACATCATCGTGGCCGGCGACGCGATCACCGGCTCCGCGCGGACGAAGGGGGGTGACCTGGCGTACAAGCGCACGTACAAGGACGGCAGTCTGTACGCGGCGGTGACGGGCTACAGCTCGCAGGTGTACGGGGCGACGCAGCTGGAGGGCGTCTACCGCAGCCTGCTCGACGGCACGGACAACCAGCTGAAGAACCCGCTGGACACCCTGACGAACAAGCGCGCCGACCCCGGTGACGTCGTCACGACGATCGACCCGGCCGTGCAGAAGGCCGCCTACCGGGCGCTCGGCGACAAGAAGGGCGCCGCGGTCGCGATCGACCCGGGGACGGGGCGCATCCTGGCCGCCGTCTCCACCCCCTCGTACGACCCGGGGCTGCTCAGCACCGGGAACTCGGCCGCCTGGAAGAGGCTGACCAAGTCCTCGGACAAGCCGATGACGAACCGCGCGCTGCGCCAGCCGCTGCCGCCCGGCTCGACGTTCAAGCTGGTCGTCGCGGCGGCCGCCCTGGAGGACGGCCTGTACCCGGACGTGGACGCGAGGACGGACAGCCCCGACCCGTACACGCTGCCGGGCACGACGCGGGTGCTGGCCAACGAGAACGCCTCCGCGCCCTGCGAGAACGCGTCGATCCGGGTCGCCCTCCAGTACTCCTGCAACAACGTCTTCGCGCGGATGGCCGTGAGCCTCGGCCAGGACAAGGTCCGCGCGATGGCGGAGAAGTTCGGCTTCAACGACGAGACGCAGGACGTACCGGTACGGGCCTACCCGAGCGTGTACCCCTCGGGCATGGACCGGGCGCAGACGGCGCTGACGGGCATCGGCCAGTTCGACGTGACGGCGACGCCGCTGCAGATGGCCATGGTCTCGGCGGCCATCGCGAACGGCGGCGAGCTGGTCTCGCCGCACATGGTGGCGCAGACCAGCGACGCCGACGGCGACGTACTGAGGGACTACGACGACGACCCCGGCAGCGAGCGGATCGTCAGCGCGTCGACGGCCGAGCAGCTGCGGTCCGCGATGCGGACGGTCGTGGAGGACGGCACGGGCACGAACGCGCGGATCGCCGGCGCCACGGTGGGCGGCAAGACCGGTACGGCCCAGCACGGCGAGAACAACAGCAAGACCCCGTACGCGTGGTTCACGTCGTACGCGAAGTCGGACTCCACCGGCAAGGAGGTCGCCGTGGCGGTCCTGGTCGAGCAGTCCGACGCGGCCCGCTCGGAGGTCAGCGGCAACGGCCTGGCCGCCCCGGTCGCGAAGGCCGCGATGGAGGCCGCGCTCCGGGACTGAGCCCACGCCGGCACGGTTCGCGACGGCCGGCGGGCCGCCCGCGCCCCCCGGGGGGGGGCCCCCCGCGTACCCGTGGGTACTTTACGCCCCGGGTATGCTCGATAGGGTCGATGGGGGACTAAACCACGCACAAGGCCG
>NZ_JBSGZN010000050.1:0-57913 GCF_053611025.1 Streptomyces sp. NPDC054842 | reverse complement strand
CCCGGCCGGGGGGCGGGCCCGGCGCCGCCGCGCCCCCGCGGGCCGGGGCGTCCGCCCGGGGGGGGGGGGGCGGGGGCCGCGGGCCGGGCCGCACGCCGAGGGGCGGTGCGCGTCGTGCGCACCGCCCCTGGCGGCTTCAGTCCTCGGAGGAGTCCGGGGCGTCCGGGGAGCCGGACGGCCGGGCCGGACCGGGGGGTTCGGAAGAGTCCTGCGCGTCCGTGGCGCCGGGCGCGTCGGAGGAGTCCGGTGAGCCGGTGGCATCCGTGGGGTCCGTGCCCCCGGCGGCGCCGCCAACCGTCTCCGCACCGGCCGCCTCGCCTCCGGAGCCGGTCCCGGTCTCGGGTCCGGCGTCGGGACCCTGCGGCTTGGGCCGCCCCCGGCCGCCCGGGGTGTCGCGCAGGTACGTCCCGGACTCGCCGCTCTCCGTCGCGTGCCCGCCGGCCCCCGACGCGGGACCGCCACCGTCCCGGCGCCGCAGGTACCGCTCGAACTCGCGGGCGATCGCCTCGCCCGACGCCTCGGGCAGCTCGGCGGTGTCGCGGGCCTCCTCCAGCGTCTGCACGTACTCCGCGACCTCGCTGTCCTCGGCGGCCAGCTGATCCACGCCCAGCTGCCACGCCCGCGCGTCCTCGGCCAGGTCGCCCAGCGGGATGCGCAGGTCGATGAGGTCCTCCAGACGGTTCAGGAGGGCCAGCGTCGCCTTCGGGTTGGGCGGCTGCGACACGTAGTGCGGAACCGCCGCCCACAGCGACACGGCCGGTACGCCCGCGTGCGTGCACGCCTCCTGGAGGATGCCGACGATGCCCGTGGGGCCCTCGTACTTGGTCTCCTCCAGGTCCATCGTGCGGGCCAGGTCCGCGTCGGAGGTGACGCCGCTGACCGGGACCGGCCGGGTGTGCGGGGTGTCGCCGAGCAGCGCGCCCAGGATCACCACGAGCTCGACGCCCAGTTCGTGCGCGAAGCCCAGCAGTTCGTTGCAGAACGAGCGCCAGCGCATCGACGGCTCGATGCCCCGGACCAGCACCAGGTCGCGAGGCTTCTCGCCGCCGACCCGGACCACGGACAGCCGTGTCGTCGGCCAGGTGATCTTGCGGACGCCGCCGTCCAGCCACACGGTGGGACGGTTGACCTGGAAGTCGTAGTAGTCCTCGGCGTCGAGCGCCGCGAACACCTCGCCCTTCCACTCCCGGTCGAGATGCGCGACCGCGGCGGAGGCGGCGTCACCGGCGTCGTTCCAGCCCTCGAACGCGGCCACCATGACCGGGTCGACCAGCTCGGGAACCCCCTCGAGCTCGATCACCCAGCGCCTCCTTCCGACGTGTCCTCGCGTACGTCCCAACCTTACGGCGTGCGCGGGGCCCCTCCGCAGCCCCCTTGCACGGGGGCGTGAACGGATCACTGCCCCGAACACCGCCCCCGAACACCCGTCAGTCATCCGAGCTGTGCCCGCTCCGCCCGGCAGCTCTCCGGCGAGGCCGGCGTCAGCGGCGGGCCCGCCGGCTCAGAGCGCCGACCGCAGCCACCGCTCGACGCTCGCGATGTGCACCGTGGCCCACGACCGGGCGGCCTCCGCGTCCCGGTCGCGCAGCGCCCCCAGGATCGCCCGGTGCTCGCGCAGCGTGCGGCCGGCGGCGTCCTCCCGGGTCAGTCCGCGCCAGACCCGGGCCCGCGTGGTGGGTCCGGCGAGCCCTTCGAGCAGGGAGCACAGGACCGCGTTGCCGGAGCTGCGCGCGATGGCACGGTGGAACTCCAGGTCGGCGGCGACGAGTTCCTCCACCGAGGGGGCGGGGCCGAGCGCGTCCAGCCGGGCGGCGAGGGTGTCCAGCTCCTCGTCGGTGACGCGCGGGGCGGCGAGCGCGGTCGCGGCCGGTTCCAGGATGCGGCGCACCGCGAGGAACTCCAGGACGGTGTCGTCGCGGTGGAGGTCGACGACGAAACTCAGCGCCTCCAGCAGGACTTGGGGGTCCAGGCTGCTGACGTAGGTGCCGTCGCCCTGGCGCACGTCGAGGATGCGGATGAGCGAGAGGGCCCGCACCGCCTCGCGCAGGGAGTTGCGCGACAGACCGAGTCCGGCGGCGAGTTCGCTCTCCCTGGGGAGCCGGTCACCGGGGCGCAGGGCGCCGGAGACGATCATCTCCTTGATCTTCCCGATGGCCTCGTCGGTGACGGTCATGGCGGGCCCCCCGTCGGTCAGACATCCGATGTCTCACGACAGTATGAGGGGTGCCGTGTCCTCCTCCCACAGGCTGCTCGGCGCCTCCCGCCGTACCACCGGGGCGACTTCCTCCTGGAACCGCTGAAGCGTCTCCGTCTGCTCGGCCGTCGACTGCCCGAAGGCGTCCACGGTGACGGACTGCAGGTCGTGCCGGTACACCTGGTGATACCCGAGGATCTTGTCGATGATCTGCTGCGGCGACCCGATGAGCTGCGGCCCGTCCGCGATCGCGTCCTCGATCGTGCGGAACGGCGTGTTGTAGCCCGCCCGCCCCTCCAGGTGCGGCCGGAAGGACTGCCGCACCTTCGCCTCGTACAGCTCCCGGTAGCGGGCGACGGCCTGTTGGGGCGTGTCCGCGATGAGCAGTCCGCCGGACCCCGCCGCCACCCGGGCGTTCGCCGGATCGTGCCCGTGCGCCTCGAACCGTTCCCGGTAGTGCGCGATCAGCCGGGCGTAGGCGGCCCGCGGCTGCACGGCGTTGGCCGTGAAGAGCGGATCGCCGTGCAGGGCGGCCAGTTCGGGGGAGTTGAGGGAGGTGGCCGAGCCGTGCCAGACACGCGGCGGCCGGCCGTGCGGACGCGGCACGGTGGTCACGCCCTTCAGCGCCGGCCTGAACTCACCCTCCCAGTCGACGTTCTCCTCGCGCCACAGTCGGCGCAGCAGCTCGTACTTCTCCTTCTGGAGGTCCCACTGCCGTTCCTCGTCGAGTCCGAAGAGGCCGAAGTGGCCGGCCTCGGCGCCCTTGCCGATCACCAACTCGACGCGGCCCCGCGAAAGTTGGTCGAGTGTGGCGTAGTCCTCAGCGACCCGCACCGGGTCGAGGACGGCCACGACGGTGACTCCGGTGAGCAGCCTGATGCGGCTGGTGCGGGCGGTCAGCGCGCCGAGGACGACGGTCGGGGCGGAGGACAGGAACGGCCCGGCGTGCCGCTCGCCGACCGCGTACGCGTCGAAGCCGAGCCGCTCCGCCGCCGCGCCGACCTCGACGACCTGCGCCAACCGGTCCGCCGGAGTGGGGAGTTCACCGGTCAGCGGATGCGGGGCGTGGCCGATGATGGACAGGACCTGGAACTTCACGGGGTTCCCTCCTGGATGGCGGTGGCGGTGGCGGGGCCGAGGCCGAGGTGGCCGCGCAGGGTGCGGGTCTCGTACGCGGAGCGCAGCAGCCCGCGCCGGATCAGCTCGGGTGCGACCCCGTCCGCGAGGGCGTCCAGGTCGTCGGGCAGCACCGCCGGACGGACGCGGACACCGTCGGCACCGCCCTCCCGGTGCCACTCCTCGACGAGGTCCGCCAGCTCCTCCGGCGTCCCGTGGAACACGGCCGCGTCCGAGGTGAAGGGCCCGCCCGCGGCGTCCTCCAGCCGGGCGAGCCGCTCGGCCGCACGGGCCCGGGTGGGCGCGAGGACCACGTTCAGGTCGGCGAGGACCTTGAGGGTGCGCCCCTCCCCGGCGGCGAGCCGGTCGATCTCGGCGCGCGTCGCCCGCAGGACGGCGGTGTCGGCGGGCGTGACGACGACGACGTCGCTGCGGCGGGCCGCGAAGCGGTACGGGACGGTGTCGTGGGCCAGCGAGATCAGCGGCGGACGGCCCTGCGGAGGGGCCGTCGATGCATCGGCGCCGTCCCAGGCGAGGCCCACCCGGCCCAGGAACTCGGCCGCGCGCTCGAAGAGTCCGGCCACCAGGCGGTCGCCGTCGGGTGTCCCGAGGACGGCGAGGATCCGGTCGTGCTCCACGTCGTCCGCGGCGATGCGCGGGCGGACGCCCGCCCGGCCGTGGCTGAGCAGATCGAGCGTGGCGAACCTGGCCGCGTAGGCGGCGGGCTGCCCCAGGGTGGGGCCGAGCGGCACCAGCCCGATCCGTGACGTCTCGCGCGCCGCGACGGCGAGCAGCAGGGCCGAGTCGAGCCGCCCCGGCCCGTCCTCCACGCTCACGAAGTCCAGCAGCGCCGCCTCCGAGCGCCGTACCAGCCGTACGAACTCCTCCACCGTGGGCGGCCCGCCGGGCGCCGCCGGATGCGAGCCGCGGCCGTCGAGCGCGACGCCGAGAATCAGTGAGCCCATACCCGTCTCCCGAGTCCGTCGGGCCCGTCTCCGTCCGCGCGCGGGGCCCGCCTCCCACTCTGGTCCCGGGACGTTGCGGCGGTGTGTAGGGGGCATGGCAGCGTCAGGGGGCGGGCGGCGGAGCCGGGTACGGCAGCGTCGGACGGTGGGCGGCGAAGCCGTCCGGGTACGCGGAAGGGGCGGCTCCCCCCGTGGGAGCCGCCCCTCGTCCCCGCGGGGACGCCTACTTCTTGTCGAGCAGGTCCTGCACCCCGGCGCGGATCTCGTCCGTCGCCAGGCCGCGGATCGTCAGCGTCGTACGGCGGCGCAGCACGTCGTCCGCCGTCTCGGCCCATTCGTTGTCCCGGGCGTAGACGACCTGCGCCCAGATCTCCGGGGCGTCCGGGTGGACGCGCTCGCCGAGCGCCGGGTTCTCGTTCGCCAGGCGGGCGATGTCGAAGGCCAGCGAGCCGTAGTGGGTGGCCAGGTGCCGGGCGGTGTCCGCGGCCATGCGCGGGCCCGGAGCCGGGTTGTCGACCAGGAGCCGGTGCGCCACGGCACGGGGGTTGGCCACACCGGGCAGCGGCAGCTTCTTCGGCAGTTCCTTGACCGGCTCGAAGTCCTCGCCGAGCGGGTGGCCCGGCAGCGACTCCAGCTTCTGCATGACCGTGCGGCCGATGTGGCGGAAGGTGGTCCACTTGCCGCCCGCGACGGACAGCATCCCGCCGCGGCCCTCCGTGACGACCGTCTCCCGCTTGGCCTTGGAGGTGTCGCCGGGGCCGCCGGGCAGCACCCGCAGGCCCGCGAAGGAGTACGTGATCAGGTCGCGGGAGAGCTGCTGGTCCCGGACGGAGAACGCGGCCTCGTCCAGGATCTGGGTTATGTCCGTCTCGGTGACCGCGACCTCGCCGGGGTCGCCCTCGTACTCCTCGTCGGTCGTGCCGAGCAGCAGCATGTCCTCCCAGGGGAGGGCGAAGGTGATCCGGTACTTGTCGATCGGGGTGGCCAGCGCGGCCTTCCAGGGGGAGGTGCGCTTGAGGACCAGGTGCGCGCCCTTGGACAGGCGGATGGACGGAGCCGCGTTCGGGTCCTCCATCCGGCGCAGGTGGTCGACCCAGGGGCCGGTCGCGTTGAGCACGAGGCGGGCGTCGACGCCGAACTCGTCCCCGGTCGTCCGGTCCTTGAGGTCCGCGCCGGTGACCCGGCCCCGGGTGAAGCGCAGGCCGGTGACCTCGGCGTGGTTGAGCACGACGGCGCCGGACTCGACGGCCGCGCGGACCGTCATCAGCGCCATCCGCGCGTCGTTCATCTGGTCGTCGCCGTACACGGCCACGGCCTTCAGGTTCTCGGTGCGCAGCTCCGGGACGTCACGCTGGGCCTTGGCGGGGGAGAGCAGGTGCCCGACGCCGTCGCCGAAGGCGGACAGCGCCGAGTACGCGAACACGCCCGCGCCGAGCTTCGCGGCGCCGTGCGGACCGCCCTTGTACACGGGGAGGTAGAAGGTCAGCGGGTTCGCCAGGTGGGGAGCCACCTGGCGGGAGACCGCACGGCGCTCGAAGTGGTTCTCCGCCACCAGCTTCACCGCGCCGGTCTGCAGGTAGCGCAGACCGCCGTGGAGGAGCTTGGAGGAGGCGGAGGACGTGGCGCCGGCGAAGTCGCCGGCGTCGACCAGAGCCACCCGCAGCCCGGACTGCGCGGCGTGCCAGGCGGTGGAGATGCCCAGGATGCCGCCGCCGATGACGAGGAGGTCGTACGTCGCCTTGGAGAGCTGCTCCCGGGTCTCGGCGCGGCTCGGGGCGGAGCCGGAGGCCGGGTGCGTACCGAGGGCAGGCACGGACTGCAGGGTGGTCTGGGTACTCATGCGGGTCTTACTCCTCGCCAGTGTTTCCATCGTCGAGCCAGCCCATGGACCGCTCCACGGCCTTGAGCCAGCTCTTGTACTCGCGGTCGCGGGTCTCCGCGGCCATGTTGGGAGTCCACTCCGCGGCCCGGCGCCAGTTGGCGCGCAGATCCTCGGTGTTGGACCAGAAGCCGACGGCGAGACCGGCGGCGTAGGCGGCGCCGAGGCAGGTGGTCTCGGCGACCATCGGGCGCACCACGGGTGCGTCGAGGACGTCGGCCAGGGTCTGCATCAGCAGGTTGTTGGAGGTCATGCCGCCGTCGACCTTGAGGGCCGCGAGCTCGACGCCGGAGTCCTTGGTCATGGCGTCGCTGATCTCGCGGGTCTGCCAGGCGGTGGCCTCGAGGACGGCGCGCGCGATGTGCGCCTTGGTGACGTAGCGGGTCAGGCCGGCGATCACACCGCGGGCGTCGGGGCGCCAGTACGGGGCGAACAGACCGGAGAAGGCGGGCACGAAGTACGCGCCGCCGTTGTCCTCGACCGACGAGGCGAGCGTCTCGATCTCGGCGGCCGACTTGATCAGGCCCATCTGGTCGCGCATCCACTGCACCAGCGAACCGGTGACGGCGATCGAGCCCTCCAGGGCGTAGACCGGGTCCTGGTCGCCGATCCGGTAGCCCACCGTGGTCAGCAGCCCGCTGTACGAGTTGATGATCTTGTCACCGGTGTTCATCAGCATGAAGGTGCCGGTGCCGTAGGTGGACTTGGCCTCGCCCTCGGAGAAGCAGGTCTGGCCGAAGAGGGCCGCCTGCTGGTCGCCGAGCGCGGACGCGACCGGGATGCCGCCGAGGAGGTCCCCGAGCTTGCCGCCGGTGATCTCGCCGTACACCTCGGCGGAGGAGCGGATCTCGGGCAGCATCGCCAGCGGGACACCGATGGACTCGGCGATCTTCGCGTCCCACTCCATGGTGTGCAGGTTCATCAGCATGGTGCGCGAGGCGTTGGTCACGTCGGTGACGTGCCGGCCGCCGTTCACGCCGCCGGTGAGGTTCCAGATGACCCAGCTGTCCATCGTGCCGAAGAGGATGTCCCCGGCCTCGGCGCGCTCGCGCAGGCCCTCGACGTTGTCCAGCAGCCAGCGGGCCTTCGGGCCGGCGAAGTAGGAGGCCAGCGGCAGGCCGGTCTCGCGGCGGAAGCGGTCCTGCCCGACGTTGCGGCCGAGTTCCTTGCAGAGGGCGTCGGTGCGGGTGTCCTGCCAGACGAGGGCGTTGTGGACGGGCTCGCCGGTGTTCTTGTCCCACAGCAGCGTGGTCTCACGCTGGTTGGTGATGCCGATGGCCTTGATGTCGTCGCGGGTGATGCCGGCCTTCGCGATGGCTCCGGCGACGACCTCCTCGACGTTCTTCCAGATCTCGGTGGCGTCGTGCTCCACCCAGCCCGGCTTCGGGAAGATCTGCTCGTGCTCCTTCTGGTCGACGGAGACGATGCGGCCGTCCCGGTCGAAGACGATGCAGCGGCTCGACGTCGTGCCCTGGTCGATCGCGGCGATGAAGGGGCCGGCGGTGTGTGCGTCGGTCACGGTGTGCTCCAGGAAGTCTCGGGTGGCGTACTCGGTCCGCCGTCGGCGGTCGGGCGGGGGCTCACTTGAAGGCGAGGTTGTAGAGGCCGCCCGCGACGGCGCCGCCGATGAGCGGTCCGGCCACGGGGATCCAGGCGTAGCCCCAGTCCGAACCGCCCTTGTTGGGCAGCGGCAGCAGGGCGTGCACGATACGCGGGCCGAGGTCGCGGACCGGGTTGATCGCGTAGCCGGTCGGGCCGCCGAGCGAGAGGCCGATGCCGACCACCACGAACGCGGTCGCCATGGCGCCGAGCACGCCCAGTCCGTTGCCGTCGTTGTTGAGGCCCTGGGTCAGGATGGCCAGGACCAGGACGACGGTGGCGATGATCTCGGTGGCCAGGTTCTGCGCCACGTTGCGGATCTCGGGGCCTGTGGAGAAGACGCCGAGCACCGGACCGGCGGCGGGGGCCGCCTTCTGGTCGACGAGCGCCTCCTCGGCCGGCTGCTGGGCCAGGATCTCCGGGTCCGTGAGGTGGGCCTGGAACTGTCCGTAGTACGTGATCCACACCAGGACCGCGCCGATCATGGCGCCGAGGAGCTGCGAGCCGAGGTAGAGCGGAACATCGCTCCACTCGGTGCCGCCCTCGATGGCGAGGCCGATCGTGACCGCGGGGTTGAGGTGGGCGCCGGAGACGCCGCCCGCGAGGTAGGCCGCGGTCAGCACCGCGAAGCCCCACCCGAAGGTGATCGCGAGCCAGCCGGCGTTGAGAGCCTTCGAGCGCTTCAGCGTGACGGCGGCGCACACGCCACCGCCGAGCAGTATGAGTACGGCGGTACCGATGGTCTCGCCGATGAAGATGTCGGAGCTGGACACCCGCGACTCCTTTGTCCTTCGTCCAGGGGAAGCCGAACCCCGGGTCCCTCCGGTGGTTCGTGCTCTCGGGAGGTGAGAGCGATACCGGCCCCTGGCACTGTCACACCTTAACGCTTATTGCCGGTAGGTGTTCGACAATGCCGACCGATGGACGGGAGTCTTGCTCCGCCGTCAGCAGGTCGTCAAGAGTTCTGTTATCGAAAACACGATCGTTATTGATCGCTGCGGGCTATCGGTCCCCGGCGGCCCCGAGCGGGCCTCCCCGGCGGCCCCGGCCAGGCGTCCCCGGCGGCCCCGAGCAGGCGTCCCAGGCGGCCCCGGCCAGCCCCTTTCCGACCCCGTGCCGTGCCGCCTGGGGCCCGCACGACGAAGGCCGGGACGCCCTTGGCGTCCCGGCCTCCTCCCGTGTGTCCGCGGCCCTCAGAACCGCCCGGCGCCCAGATCGCGCGAGACGGCACGGGCGCAGTCCCGCACCGCCGCGATCAGCTCCGGGCGCAGCTCCCCGTCCTTGCAGATGCGCTCCACGGCCCCGGTGATCCCCACGGCGCCGACCGGCATGCGCCGCTGGTTGTGGATCGGCGCGGCCACCGAGGCGACGCCGGTCCAGGTCTCCTCCACGTCGGCCGCGTAACCCCGCGCGCGCGTCAGGTCGAGGACGACCTCGAACTCGTCCGGCTCGCTTATGGTCCGGACCGTGAACGTCTTGCGCTCGGCCTCCAGGACCTCGCTGTGCGCCACGGGGTCGTAGGCCGCCAGGACCTTGCCGAGTGCCGTGGAGTGCAGCGGCTGCATGGCGCCTACCTCCAGCACCTGCCGGCTGTCGTCCGGCCGGAAGACGTGGTGCACGATCAGCACGCCCTGCTGGTGCAGCACCCCCAGGTACACGCTCTCGCCGCTGGAGCGGGCCAGGTCGTCCGTCCACACCAGGGCGCGCGCCCGCAGCTCGTGCACGTCGAGGTAGGTGGTCCCCAGCCGGAGCAGCTCGGCGCCCAGCTGGTACCGCCCGGACGCGATGTCCTGCTCGACGAAGCCCTCGTGCTGGAGGGTCCGCAATATGCCGTGGGCCGTACCCTTGGCGAGGCCCAGCGAGGTGGCGATGTCCGACAGGCCGAGCCGCCGCTCACCGCCCGCGAGCAGGCGCAGCATCGCGGCCGCCCGCTCGAGCGACTGGATGTTCCGTGCCATCGCCGTGCTGCCCTCCGTCCCCTTCGGCCGCCGACGGGCCTGTGCGCTACCGCCGTTCGGCAATGTCGAACACTACCGGTCGTAGCCGACCTCCCGCCAATGCCCGGCGGACATCGCCCGCATCATCTGAGCACGCCCGCGGGCCGCGCCCGGCAGGACACCCCGCCCCGACCCGGTCGCACCGCCCCTCACCGGCCCTTCGTCCCCGCCGCACGCGTCCCACGCCGTGGACGGCCCGTCCACGGCGTGGCGCTCCGGGCTACCCTGACGGCGTGCGCCTTCCATGGGAAGCGCAAAGCCGACAGCCGTCGCACTCCAGGGAGCACCCTTCATGGCCTCGTCGCCGAACCCGTCCCCCTCGTCCGCAGCCTCCGCAAGCCGGACCCGAACCGACGCCCTCCGCCGGGCGCTGGCCACCCGCGTCGTGGTCGCCGACGGCGCCATGGGCACGATGCTCCAGGCACAGGAGCCGACGCTCGAGGACTTCGAGAACCTCGAAGGCTGCAACGAGATCCTGAACCTCACCCGGCCCGACATCGTCCGCTCCGTCCACGAGGCGTACTTCGCCGTGGGCGTCGACTGCGTCGAGACGAACACCTTCGGCGCCAACCACTCCGCGCTCGGCGAGTACGACATCCCCGAACGCGTCTTCGAGCTGTCCGAGGCCGGCGCCCGCATCGCCCGCGAGGTCGCCGACGAGTTCACCGCCTCCAGCGGACAGCAGCGCTGGGTGCTCGGCTCCATGGGCCCCGGCACCAAGCTGCCGACCCTCGGCCACGCCCCGTACACCCTCCTGCGCGACGCCTACCAGCGGAACGCCGAGGGCATGATCGCCGGCGGCGCGGACGCCCTCCTCGTGGAGACGACCCAGGACCTGCTCCAGACCAAGGCCGCCGTCCTCGGCGCCCGCCGCGCCCTGGACGCCACCGGCCTCGACCTGCCGCTCATCGTCTCCGTCACCGTCGAGACCACCGGCACCATGCTCCTCGGCTCGGAGATCGGCGCCGCGCTGACCGCCCTGGAACCGCTCGGCATCGACATGATCGGCCTGAACTGCGCCACCGGCCCCGCCGAGATGAGCGAGCACCTGCGCTATCTGGCCCGCCACTCGCGCATCCCGCTCTCCTGCATGCCGAACGCCGGCCTGCCCGTCCTCGGCAAGGACGGCGCGCACTACCCGCTGTCGGCCCCCGACCTGGCCGACGCCCAGGAGACCTTCGTCCGCGAGTACGGCCTCTCGCTCGTCGGCGGCTGCTGCGGCACCACCCCGGAGCACCTGCGCCAGGTCGTCGAGCGGGTCCGCGAGCTGTCGCCGACCCCCCGCGACCCGCACCCCGAGCCCGGCGCCGCCTCCCTCTACCAGACCGTGCCGTTCCGCCAGGACACCGCGTACATGGCGATCGGCGAGCGCACCAACGCCAACGGCTCCAAGAAGTTCCGCGAGGCCATGCTGGAGGGCCGCTGGGACGACTGCGTGGAGATGGCCCGCGACCAGATCCGCGAGGGCGCCCACATGCTCGACCTCTGCGTCGACTACGTGGGCCGCGACGGGGTCGCCGACATGGAGGAACTGGCCGGCCGCTTCGCCACCGCCTCCACCCTGCCGATCGTCCTCGACTCCACCGAGGTCGACGTGCTGCGCGCCGGCCTCGAGAAGCTCGGCGGACGCGCCGTCATCAACTCGGTCAACTACGAGGACGGCGACGGCCCCGAGTCGCGCTTCGCCAAGGTCACCGCGCTCGCCCGGGAGCACGGCGCCGCACTGATCGCGCTGACCATCGACGAGGAGGGCCAGGCCCGCACCGTCGAGACCAAGGTCGCCATCGCCGAGCGGCTGATCGAGGACCTCACGACGAACTGGGGCATCCACGAGTCGGACATCCTCATCGACTGCCTGACCTTCACGATCTGCACCGGCCAGGAGGAGTCCCGCAAGGACGGCATCGCGACGATCGAGGCGATCCGCGAGCTCAAGCGCCGCCGCCCCGACGTGCAGACCACCCTCGGCCTGTCGAACATCTCCTTCGGCCTCAACCCGGCCGCGCGCGTCCTGCTCAACTCGGTCTTCCTCGACGAGTGCGTCAAGGCGGGCCTCGACTCGGCGATCGTCCACGCGAGCAAGATCCTGCCCATCGCCCGCTTCGACGAGGAGCAGGTCACCACCGCCCTCGACCTGATCCACGACCGGCGCCGCGAGGGCTACGACCCGCTCCAGAAGCTGATGGCGCTGTTCGAGGGCGCCACCACCAAGTCCCTGAAGGCCGGCCGCGCCGAGGAACTCGCCGCGCTGCCCCTGGACGAGCGGCTCAAGCGGCGCATCATCGACGGCGAGAAGAACGGCCTGGAGCAGGACCTGGACGACGCCCTCCAGGAGCGCCCGGCCCTCGACATCGTCAACGAGACGCTGCTCGACGGCATGAAGGTCGTCGGCGAACTGTTCGGCTCCGGCCAGATGCAGCTGCCGTTCGTGCTCCAGTCGGCCGAGGTCATGAAGACCGCGGTGGCCCACTTGGAACCGCACATGGAGAAGACCGACGACGAGGGCAAGGGCACCATCGTCCTGGCCACCGTGCGCGGCGACGTCCACGACATCGGCAAGAACCTCGTGGACATCATCCTCTCCAACAACGGCTACACGGTCGTCAACCTCGGCATCAAGCAGCCCGTCTCCGCGATCCTGGAGGCCGCCCAGGAGCACCGCGCCGACGTCATCGGCATGTCCGGCCTCCTGGTCAAGTCCACGGTGATCATGAAGGAGAACCTGGAGGAGCTGAACCAGCGCAAGCTGGCCGCCGACTACCCCGTCATCCTCGGCGGCGCCGCCCTCACCCGGGCGTACGTCGAGCAGGACCTGCACGAGATCTACGAGGGCGAGGTCCGCTACGCCCGCGACGCGTTCGAGGGCCTGCGCCTGATGGACGCGTTGATCGCCGTCAAGCGCGGCGTACCGGGCGCGGCCCTCCCCGAGCTCAAGCAGCGCCGGGTGCGCCCGACGGCCGACATCGTCACCGAGGAACGGCCCGAGGAAGGCCACGTCCGCTCCGACGTCGCCGTCGACAACCCCGTGCCCGAGCCGCCGTTCTGGGGCTCCCGCGTCATCAAGGGCATCCAGCTCAAGGAGTACGCCTCCTGGCTGGACGAGGGCGCCCTGTTCAAGGGGCAGTGGGGCCTCAAGCAGGCCCGCACCGGCGACGGACCGACCTACGAGGAGCTCGTCGAGACCGAGGGCAGGCCCCGGCTGCGCGGCCTGCTGGACCAGCTCCAGACCGGGAACCTGCTGGAAGCGGCCGTCGTCTACGGCTACTTCCCGTGCGTCTCCAAGGACGACGACCTGATCCTCCTGGACGAGCAGGGCAACGAGCGCACCCGCTTCACCTTCCCGCGCCAGCGCCGGGGCCGCCGCCTCTGCCTCGCCGACTTCTTCCGGCCCGAGGAGTCCGGCGAGACGGACGTCGTCGGCCTCCAGGTCGTCACCGTCGGCTCCCGCATCGGCGAGGAGACCGCCAAGCTCTTCGAGGCCAACTCCTACCGCGACTACCTCGAACTGCACGGCCTGTCCGTGCAGTTGGCGGAGGCCCTGGCCGAGTACTGGCACGCGCGCGTACGCAGCGAACTCGGCTTCGGGGGAGAGGACCCCGCCGCCGTCGAGGACATGTTCGACCTCAAGTACCGCGGCGCCCGCTTCTCCCTCGGCTACGGCGCCTGCCCGAACCTGGAGGACCGCGCCAAGATCGCCGAGCTGCTGCGGCCGGAGCGCATCGGCGTCCAGCTCTCCGAGGAGTTCCAGCTCCACCCGGAGCAGTCCACGGACGCCATCGTGATCCACCACCCCGAGGCGAAGTACTTCAACGCACGCTGAGCCGTCCCCGGGCCCGTCCCCCGGCGGGGGGCGGGCTCCGGCGCGGCCCGTGGCACGCCCGAGGGTGCCCCGAGGCATTTCGACCGGACAAGTCGTACACTGGTCGGTCCATCGCAGGCCGGCTGCCCCTTTCTCGAAAAGGGCAGCCGGCCTGATCGTCCCTCAAGGAGGTGCGCCCGGATGACCAGCACGGTTCCCGCGCTCGGTACCCGTACGGCCGAAGGCTCAGCGCTGCAGGCCGTACTCCTCGACATGGACGGCACCCTGGTGGACACCGAGGGCTTCTGGTGGGACGTCGAGGTCGAGGTCTTCAAGTCCCTCGGCCACACCCTCGACGACTCCTGGCGCCATGTCGTGGTCGGCGGCCCCATGACCCGCAGCGCCGGCTTCCTCATCGAGGCCACCGGCGCCGACATCACCCTGGCCGAGCTGAGCGTGCTGCTCAACGACGGCTTCGAGAGCCGCATCGGCCGCGCGCTCCCGCTGATGCCGGGGGCGGCCCGGCTGCTCGCCGAGCTGGCCGCGCACGGGATTCCCACCGCGCTGGTGTCCGCCTCGCACCGGCGCATCATCGACCGCGTGCTGACCGCCCTCGGCCCCCAGTACTTCAGCCTGACGGTCGCGGGCGACGAGGTCGGGCGGACCAAGCCGTTCCCCGACCCGTACCTGATGGCGGCCTCCGGCCTCGCCGCCGATCCGGCCAGGTGCGCGGCCGTCGAGGACACCGCGACCGGCGTCGCGTCGGCCGAGGCGGCGGGCTGCCACGTGGTCGCCGTGCCCTCGGTGTCGCCCATCGCGCCCGCCCCCCGGCGCACCGTCGTGTCCTCTCTCGAAGATGTCGATCTCCGATTCCTGCACACCCTCATGACGGAAAAGCGCTAGGGCTTCACCCAGCGTGCGGAACCGCGCGGGCCGAAAATCCCGAATGGCCGCCCGGAGAATTCCGAACCAGGTCGGATGGCCGAATTCCGGTACCAGCCAGCCGAGTTGACACTGTGACGTTCGTCACTGATATCGGGGTCGACATCGAGTTCGGATTGTGCTGCTCCCCCCTTTTCGGGGGTGGTTCGTGTGCCCTTGTGTCCTGATTGGTAGAACGCTGCGCGGTTCCTTCCCCTGTCGGGTTTTCGGTGCGTCCGCGCCCGGTTTCGCAGCGTGATGGGAGGGTGGCTCCCGTGCCTGTGAGCCGCCGCGCAGGTGCGGACTAATCTCGTCGCGAGAACCTCGCCACAACTCCCCGTGATCCGCAGCACCACCCCTGCATGCCGGGTACACGGACTCGACAGCTCTGGAGAAACTCGAGCATGAACCGCAAGACTTTGGTGCTGCCGGCGATCGTCGGCCTGCTCGGCCCCGTGCTCGCCGGCTGCGGTGGGTCCGACAGTGGCAGCAAGGACGGCGAAGCGATCGTCGTCGGTACCACGGACCGGTTCACCGTCACGAGCGACGCCCCCGCGCCGCTCGACCCGGCATACGCGTACGACGTCGGCACCTGGAACATCCTTCGCCAGACCGTCCAGACCCTCATGGTGCAGCCGCGTGGCGACGGTGAGCCGCAGCCCGAGGCGGCCGAGAAGTGCGGTTTCACCGACACCGGCAACGAGCGGTTCGTCTGCACCCTGCGCAAGGACCTGAAGTTCTCCAACGGTGACCCCGTCACCGCCAAGGACGTGAAGTTCTCCATCGACCGCGCGCTGTCCCTCAAGGCCGACAGCGGGGTGTTCGCCCTGCTGTCCACCGTCGACACGGTCGAGACCCAGGGCGACCGCGAGGTGATCTTCCACCTCAAGACCGCGGACGCCACCTTCCCCTTCAAGCTGTCGACCCCGGTCGCCGGCATCGTCAACCCCGACGACTACGAGAAGGGCAAGCTCCGCGACGGCTTCCAGGTGGACGGCTCCGGCCCGTACACCCTCGAGTCCGAGGTCAAGGACAAGGAGCTCGTCAAGGCGGTCTTCACCAAGAACCCCCACTACAAGGGCGTTCTGGAGACGAAGAACGACAAGGTCGAGATGCGCTCCTTCACCGGCGCCGACGAGATGGGCACCGCCCTCGACAAGGGTGACATCGACGTCATGACCCGCTCGATGACGCCGAAGCAGATCCAGCAGCTGTCCAAGAAGAACGGCGACATCGACCTGGTCGAGGTGCCGGGTCTGGAGATCCGCTACCTCGGCTTCAACACCGCCGCCTCCTCGGTCAAGTCGAAGGCCGTCCGGCAGGCCGTGGCCCAGCTCGTCAACCGCGGCGAGCTCGTCTCCAAGGTGTACGGCACCCAGGCCGAGCCGCTCTTCTCGATGGTGCCCGCCACCATCACGGGCCACAGCAACTCGTTCTTCAACGAGTACGGCGAGCCGAACACCGCCAAGGCCAAGGGCTACCTCAACAAGGCCGGCATCACCACCCCGGTGAAGGTCACCCTCCACTACACGACCGACCACTACGGCACGGCCACCAAGTCGGAGTTCGAGGTCCTGAAGCGGCAGCTCAACGCCAGCGGGCTGTTCGACGTCGACATCAAGGGCGAGGCCTGGGACAAGTTCCGTCCCGCCGAGATGGCCGGCAAGTACGACGTCTACGGCATGGGCTGGTTCCCCGACTTCCCCGACGCCGACAACTACCTGGCGCCGTTCCTCGACAAGGACAACACCCTCGGCTCGCCGTACGCGAACAGCGAGATCCGCAACACGCTGATCCCCGAGTCGCGCCGCGAGGCGGACCGGCTCAGCGCGTCGAAGAGCATCTCCGAGATCCAGGACATCGTGGCCGCCGACGTACCGCTGCTGCCGCTCTGGCAGGGCAAGCAGTACATCGCCGCACGCGACGACATCACGGGCGCCGAGTGGGCCATCAACTCCTCCTCGACCCTGCAGCTGTGGGAGCTCGGCCGCGGCCTCTGAGCAGCCGGCCCGCTTCCCCCGGCCCGGGACCCTCCACGGCTCCCGGGCCGCCCCATCCCATGACAAGGCACTTGCAAGTGAACATGCGTAACCAGTGGCCGGTCCTGTCCGTCGTGACGGGGCTGGCCGCCGGCCTGCTGACCGGATGCGGCTCGGACACGGGCAGCACCGGCGGCACCGGCTCCTCCGTGGTCGTGGGGATGTCCGACGACGTCCTCGCGACCGACCCCGCCGCCGGCTACGACCCCGGGTCGTGGCTGCTCTTCAACAACGTCTTCCAGTCGTTGCTGAGCTTCCCCAAGGGCGGTACGGAGCCCGAGCCCGAGGCGGCCGAGAGGTGCGCCTTCACGGACACCGGCACCAAGGTCTACACCTGCACCCTCAACGAGGGCCTGAAGTTCAGCAACGGCGACCCGCTCACCTCGAAGGACGTCAAGTTCTCCTTCGACCGCATGCTGAAGATCAACGACCCCGCCGGTCCCGCGATCATGTTCCCCATGCTCGACGAGGTCACCACCCCGGACGCCAGGACCGTCGTCTTCAAGCTCAAGTACGCCGACGCCACCTTCCCGAGCAAGATCGCCTCCGGCGCCGGCTCGATCGTGGACCACCGGCAGTACTCCGCCGACGGACTGCGCACCGACGGCCAGGCGGTCGGCTCGGGCCCGTACGAGCTGGACTCCTTCGACGAGGACCAGGCCGTCTTCTCGGTCAACGAGGACTACCGCGGACCCGCCGAGGCCAAGAACACCGGCGTGACCCTGAAGTTCTTCCACGGCGACCAGCCCGCCCTGAAGAACGCCCTGCTCGCCGACCGCGTCGACGTCGCCTACCGCGGACTCGCCGCGAACGACATCGCGGACCTGGACAACCACACCTCCACCGGCAAGGGCGTCGAGGTCGTCGAGGGCTCCAGCGCCGAGGTGCAGCACCTGGTCTTCAACATGGACGACCCGGTCGCCGGCAAGCTCGGCGTGCGCAAGGCCATCGCCTACCTGCTCGACCGCGAGGCCCTGGTCGGCGAGGTCTACCAGGACACGGCGACCCCGCTGTACTCGATCATCCCGGCCGGCATCGCCGGGCACGACACGGCGTTCTTCGACACCTACGGCGCCCGTCCCTCGAAGGCCAAGGCGCGGGCGGCGCTCCAGGAGGAGGGCATCACCGGCAAGGTGAAGCTGACCCTCTGGTCGACCCCCTCGCGCTACGGCCCGGCCACCGACGCCGAGTTCAAGGCGATCGCCAAGCAGCTCAACGCCAGTGGACTGTTCGACGCCACCGTGAAGTCGGTCGCCTTCGGCCGGTACGAGAAGGACATCGCCAAGGGCAAGTACGGCGTGTACGTGAAGGGCTGGGTCCCGGACTACCCGGACCCCGACAACTTCACCGCCCCCTTCTTCGGCGAGGGCAACGTGCTGAGCAACAACTACACCAACAGCACGATCACTTCGCGCCTCCTGCCCAGGACCGCCGCGCAGAGCGACCGTGCCTCGACCGACTCCGACTACGGCCGGGTCCAGGGCATCGTGGCCGACCAGGTCCCGGTCATCCCGGTGTGGCAGGCCAAGCAGTACGCGGTGGTGCGGGAGCACGTCTACGGAGTCGAGAACTGCCTGGACGCCTCGACCGTCTTCCGCTTCTGGGAGATCAGCAAGAGCTGAGCACGACATGCGTCAGGGGCGCCCCTTCCGGCCGGAAGGGGCGCCCCTGACGCATTCATGTCCGTGTCCCGGGCCGGCCGGACACGGGCGGCAACGGCTACTGGGCGCCGGGGCGCACCAGCCCGCTCTCGTACGCGTACACCGCGGCCTGCACCCGGTCCCGCAGGCCGAGCTTGGTCAGGACGTGCCCCACATGCGTCTTGACGGTCGTCTCGCTGACGAACAGGTCGGCCGCGATCTCCGCGTTCGACAGGCCGCGCGCCACCAGCTTCAGCACCTCGACCTCCCGCTCGGTCAGCGTGTGCAGGGTGTCCGGCACCGGTTCGTCGCCGGACGGCAGATGACCCGCGTACTTGTCGAGCAGCCGGCGCGTGATGCTCGGCGCGAGCATCGCCTCGCCGCCCGCCACGACCCGGATCGCCTGCACCAGCTCGTTGGCCGGAGCGTCCTTCAGGAGGAAACCGCTGGCGCCGGCGCGCAGCGCCTCCACCACGTACTCGTCGAGGTCGAAGGTGGTCAGGACGAGCACCTTCGCCGGACCGTCCCGGCCGGGGCCGGTGATCTGCCGGGTCGCCTCGACCCCGTCCATCCGCGGCATACGGATGTCCATCAGAACCACATCGGGCTGCAGGGCACGTACCTGGTCGAGTGCCTGGAGGCCGTCTCCGGCCTCGCCGACGACCGCAAGGTCCTGCTCCGCCTCCAGGATCATCCGGAAGCCGGTACGCAGCAGCGGCTGGTCGTCGACCAGTAGGACGCGGATGGCCACGTAAGTCTCCTTCGCTAGTCCGGCCCCATTCTGCCCTGCTCGGTCGCACCGGACTCGGGCGCCCTGACGGGGAGCGGATACGGCGGGGGAGTGCCCCCGAACTCCGGGCACACCGCCCGGTGGTCGCACCAGCCGCAGAGCTTCGTCGGCCGCGGCCGCCAGTCGCCCGTCTCGGTGGCCTCCCGGATCGCCTCCCACAGCGCGAGCAGCTTGCGCTCGACGCGCTCCAGGTCCGCGACGACCGGGTCGTACGTCACCACGTCACCGCTGCCCAGGTAGACGAGCTGGAGCCGCCGCGGGACGACCCCCTTCAGCCGCCAGACGACCAGGGCGTAGAACTTCATCTGGAACAGGGCGCCTTCGGCGTACTCCGGCCGGGGAGCCTTGCCCGTCTTGTAGTCGACGATCCGCACCTCGCCCGTCGGCGCCACGTCCACCCGGTCGATGATGCCCCGCAGCTTCAGTCCGGAGTCCAGGCCGGCCTCGACGAACAGCTCCCGCTCGGCCGGTTCGAGCCGGGTCGGGTCCTCCAGCGTGAACCAGCGCTCGACCAGCCGCTCCGCCTCGCCGAGCCAGCGGGCCAGCCGCTCGCCCTCGGGGTCGTCCGCGAACAGCTCCACGACCTCCGGCCGGGTCTCGCGCAGCCGGTCCCACTGACCGGGGATCAGGGACTTGGCGCGCGGGGCGGTGCGCTCCGCGGCCGGTGCGTCGAAGAGGCGCTCCAGCACCGCGTGCACCAGGGTGCCGCGCGTGGCCGCCTCGCTCGGCTTCTCGGGGAGCTTGTCGATCACCCGGAAGCGGTAGAGCAGCGGACACTGCATGAAGTCGCCCGCGCGGGAGGGGGACAGCGACGCGGGGGGCGCGGCCGTGACCGCCACGACCGGACCGGCGGCGGCCACCGCCGACGGGACGACGGCCGACTCGACGACCCCGCCCGTCCCGCCCTCGGCAGGCACGCCCTCGCCCGTGACGCCCTCGGCCGGACCGGCGCCGGGCGGTGCCGGGACGGCGGTCACCGAGGTCGGGACGGTCGCGGCGGCCTCCTGCGGCCCGGCCGGGCCGGGGCTCTCGACGGGGGCCTGCGCGGTGCCGGCCGCGACGGTCTGCGCCGCGTCCTCGGTGCTGGTGTCCATGACGACAGACCATACGGCCCGGCACCGACAGTCCCCCAGCCGCCGCTCGTCCGACGGCACGGAAAACAGAGCGGGTCCCGGGGCGGAACACGCCGCCACGGCCGCATACCATCGACCGGAGACCCTCCAGCCCTGCATGATCGGGACCGGGGAGACGCTTCGAACAAGGGGACATCGTGGACGAGAGCGGCGGGAGCGGGCAGCCGCGGTCCGGCAAAGACGAGGCGACCGAGCGTCACGCGGAACCGGCACCCGAGGCCACCGGGACCGGGCGCCCCGCGACGGAGCAGCACGCCACGCCTCCGGACGCCCCCGACCCGGCGCCCGCCGCCGACGCCCAGGAGCCGGCCCGGCCCGCCGACGAGACGCCCGCGGACACCCCCGAGCCGAGCCCGAGCGACGCCCCGGAGACGGACGCCACCGGCACGCCCCCGGCCACGCCCGGAGCAGCGGACCCCCGCACGCCCGCACCCGCCCCGCAGACCACGGACGGACCGCAGGGAGCCGCCGGCCACCGCCCCCCGGCCGCGCACAGTGAGCAGGCGCCGCCGAGTCCCGCCGACGAGGACGCCCCGGGCACCCCCGGGCAGCCGACAGCAGCGAACCCCCGGACGCCCGCACAGCCCACGCCCGAAGCAGCGGACCCCCGCACGCCCGCACCCGCCCCGCAAACCACGGACGGACCGCAGGCAGCCGCCGGCCACCGCCCCCCGGCCGCGCACGGCGAGCAGGCGCCGCCGACTCCCGCCGGCGAGCACCCGCAGCGCCCCGCCGGACAGCCGGGGGCCGCCGGCCACCGGACCCTCGCCTCGCACGGCGAGCAGGCTCCCGCGGACGACACCCACGCCGGGCAGCCCGGAGCCGCCGGGCACCGGACCCCCGCGCACTCCCACCCGACGGACCCGCGGTCGGCGCCGCACGGCCCGGCCGACCGGTCCGGAGCGGCGGGTCACCGGACCCCGGCCGCCTCCGGACGCAAGGCGCGGCCGCCGCGCCGGGGCAAGGAACCCGGCGGCGGGCTGCTCATGGGGCGGCCCTTCGGCGTGCCGGTCTACGTCGCCCCCAGCTGGTTCCTCGTGGCCGCGCTCATCACCTGGGTGTTCGGCGGACAGCTCGACCGGGTGCTGCCCGAGCTGGGCAACCTCCGCTACCTGGTGTCCCTCTTCTTCGCCGTGGCGTTCTACGCCTCCGTCCTCGTGCACGAGCTGGCCCACACCGTCGCCGCCCTGCGCTTCAAGCTCCCGGTGCGCCGGATCCAGCTCCAGTTCTTCGGCGGCGTCTCGGAGATCGAGAAGGAGTCCGAGACACCCGGCCGGGAGTTCGTGCTGGCCTTCGTCGGCCCCCTGCTCTCCCTGATCCTGGCGGGCCTCTTCTACCTCGCCCTCCTGGGCGTCGAACCCGGCACCGTCCCCGGAGTCCTGCTGGCCGGCCTGATGATCTCCAACCTGATCGTCGCCGCCTTCAACCTCCTCCCCGGTCTGCCCCTCGACGGCGGCCGGATGCTGCGCGCCGTCGTCTGGAAGATCACCGGCCGGCCGATGAGCGGCACCGTCGCCGCCGCCTGGGTCGGCCGCGCGCTCGCCGTCTCCGTCCTGATCGGCCTGCCCCTGCTCACCCAGTCCGGCGCACTCGGCGACGCCCCCGAGGACATCGGCGGCATGGACACCGTCATGGACGCGCTGCTCGCCGCGATCCTCGCCGCGATCATCTGGACCGGCGCCGGCAACAGCCTGCGCATGGCCCGGCTGCGCGAGCACCTGCCCGAGCTGCGGGCCCGCTCCCTCACCCGGCGCGCCGTCCCCGTCGAGAACAGCACGCCCCTCTCGGAGGCCCTGCGCCGCGCCAACGAGGCCGGAGCCCGCGCGCTCGTCGTCGTCGACCCCGACGGCGAACCCCTCTCACTCGTCCGCGAGGCCGCCATCGTCGGCGTACCGGAGCACCGCCGCCCCTGGGTCGAGGTCAGCGGACTGGCCCAGGACCTCACCGAGGGCATGCGCGTCTCGGCCGAACTCGCCGGCGAGGAACTCCTCGACGTCCTGCGCGCCACCCCCGCCACCGAGTACCTCGTGGTGGAGGACTCCGGCGAGATCTACGGCGTCCTGTCCGCCGCCGACGTCGAGCGGGCCTTCGTCAAGGCGATGGCGCGGCCCTCGTAACGATCACCCCGGGCCCGCCGGTCCGGGAAGCCGCCGGGCCGCCCGCCGGGCGCCGCACACGTGGTCCGCGGCCCTCTTCGGGACCGGTAGGCTGGTCACATGTCCGAACCGACCGGTGCCGCCCGCAGGCGCGGGCCCTTCAAGGTCGGGGACCAGGTTCAGCTGACCGACCCCAAGGGCCGCCACTACACGTTCACGCTCGAGGCCGGGAAGAACTTCCACACCCACAAGGGTTCCTTCCCCCACGACGAGCTGATCGGCGCTCCCGAGGGCAGCGTTGTCCGCACCACGGGGAACGTCGCCTATCTCGCGCTGCGCCCCCTGCTCCCCGACTACGTCCTGTCCATGCCCCGCGGCGCCGCCGTGGTCTACCCCAAGGACGCGGGGCAGATCCTGTCCTTCGCGGACATCTTCCCCGGCGCGCGCGTCGTGGAGGCGGGAGTGGGCTCCGGCTCCCTCAGCAGCTTCCTGCTGCGCGCCATCGGCGACCAGGGCATGCTGCACTCCTACGAGCGCCGCGAGGACTTCGCCGACATCGCCCGGCAGAACGTGGAGCGCTACTTCGGCGGCCCGCACCCCGCCTGGCAGCTCACCGTCGGCGACCTCCAGGACAACCTGAGCGACACGGACGTGGACCGGGTCATCCTCGACATGCTCGCCCCCTGGGAGTGCCTGGAGGCCGTCTCCAAGGCGCTCGTCCCGGGCGGCATCCTGTGCTGCTACGTGGCCACCACCACGCAGCTCGCGCGCACCGTCGAGTCCATCCGCGAGATCGGCTGCTTCAACGAGCCGACCGCCTGGGAGACGATGATCCGCAACTGGCACATCGAGGGCCTGGCCGTCCGCCCGGACCACCGGATGATCGGCCACACCGGCTTCCTGCTCACCGCCCGCCGCCTCGCGGACGGAGTGGAGCCGCCCATGCGCCGCCGCCGCCCCGCCAAGGGCGCCTACGGCGAGGACTACGCGGGACCGAACGCCGACGGCGGCACCGGCCGCTGAACCGGCGGGCGTGAACCGCCGACCTCTCCAACGCACCACGGCTGTGGCCGAGTTCCCGGGACCGCCCGGGAACTCGGCCACAGCGCTTTTCCGTTGACGGCCGGCACGAGTACCCACCCCGCGGTTCCGCCTCACTGTGACGTGTGGCACCATGCAGCCACCCCCCACCGGCACAGCCTTCACAGGAGACGCTCCGAGTGCAGCAATCCGCCGTCCCGGAACTGGCACACACCCACACGAGCCCCATCCACTGGCTCGCCACGGCCACCGCCCTCGCGGGAGTCGTCGCACTGTCCTCGATCCTGCAGCCCGACCCGGCGACGGCGGCCCAGGCCGCGGGTACGGACGCGAAGGCCGCCCCGGCCGCCGTGGCGCCCCCGGATCCCGCCGCGGTCACCTTCCCCGTCGAGTGCGGGACCGCGAAGGTCCTGGTACAGAAGAAGGCGTCCGGGGACCTCGACGGGGACGGCCGACCCGAGACCGTGGCCGTCGTCCGCTGCGACGCCGGCTCCGGCACCCCGCCGAACGGCGTCTACGTCCTCACCCAGGGCGAGGGCGCGACCAAGCCGCGGGTGGTGGCCACGCTCGTCGAACCACGCGACCGGCTCAGCGTCTCGGACTTCGCGCTGCGGGACGGAGCCGTCACCGCGACCCTGCTCGGCTACTCCTCGGCCGCCGTGCCCAGTTGCTGCCCGGACGTGAAGGACCGCGCCAAGTGGCAGTGGAAGGGCGGCACGTTCGTCCGCTCCACGCCCTCCGAGGCCCGCAGCGTGTGAGGAACCGGACAGAACAGTGACATCGGGTGACCCTCAGGTCACCCGGCGTCCGGCCCGTACACCTCGACCCTGTCCGAAACACGCCGGACGTGGATGCAGTCACCCGGGCACTCCTTCGCGGAGTCCGCGACATCGCGCAGCAGCGTCAGCGGCACGGGGGTTGTCGCGCCCGGCGCCTGGAGCAGCTCGTCGTCCGAGCTCTTCACGTAGGCCAGGCCGTCGATGTCCAGCTCGAAGACCTCGGGCGCGTACTGGGCACAGATGCCGTCACCGGTACAGAGATCCTGATCGATCCAGACCTCGAGCGCCTCGCCGTCGACTCCTGCCTCCTGCTGCACGGTCATTTCTCCTGCCGTTTCCTGCGTCGAGCGGTCCGAATCGCCGGCAAGTCGGGCCAGCTCTGACGGGTGTTGAACACTTCGACCCTACCTCCGTCCGCTTCCCAATCATGTTGGGTGGGTATTCCCCTGGCGTGAGGGAGAGCGCAAGGGTGAAGATCGGACACACCTCGACAGTCTTTGTGATCTAGGGGTTTCAATCGACACCCACCCAGGTAGGGTCTGGAAGCGTCCAGCTCCCCTTGGAGGAGGTGAGGACCGTGGCAGCCCACGACGACGACATGAACCGCGGCATCCGCCCGGGAAGAGGGTCCGATGACCCCGCCGGGCAGATTGCCTACCTTGAGCAGGAGATCGCCGTCCTGCGACGCAAGCTCGCCGACTCTCCGCGGCACACGAGGATTCTCGAAGAGCGGATCGTCGAGCTGCAGACCAACCTGGCCGGCGTGTCCGCGCAGAACGAGCGGCTCGCCAATACGCTCCGTGAGGCCCGCGACCAGATCGTGGCCCTCAAGGAGGAGGTCGACCGGCTGGCCCAGCCGCCGGCAGGCTTCGGTGTCTTCCTCACGGCGAACGAGGACGGCACGGCCGACATCTTCACCGGGGGCCGCAAGCTCCGGGTGAACGTCAGCCCGAGCGTGGAGCTCGAAGAGCTCCGACGCGGCCAGGAACTGATGCTGAACGAAGCCCTCAACGTGGTCGAGGCCATGGAGTACGAGAGCGTCGGCGACATCGTCACCCTCAAGGAGATCCTCGAGGACGGCGAACGCGCTCTGGTGGTCGGGCACACCGACGAGGAACGGGTGGTACGGCTCGCCGAGCCGCTGCTGGACGTCACCATCCGTCCCGGCGACGCCCTGCTGCTCGAACCCAGGTCCGGCTACGTCTACGAGGTCGTACCGAAGAGCGAGGTCGAGGAACTCGTCCTCGAAGAGGTCCCGGACATCGGCTACGAGCAGATCGGCGGCCTAGGAAACCAGATCGAACTGATCCGCGACGCGGTCGAGCTCCCGTACCTCTACCCCGACCTCTTCAAGGAGCACGAACTGCGGCCGCCCAAGGGCGTCCTGCTGTACGGGCCCCCCGGATGCGGCAAGACGCTCATTGCCAAAGCCGTCGCCAACTCGCTGGCCAAAAAGGTCGCCGAGGTGACCGGACAGGCCACCGGCAAGAGCTTCTTCCTGAACATCAAGGGCCCCGAGCTCCTCAACAAGTACGTCGGCGAGACCGAGCGGCAGATCCGCCTCGTCTTCCAGCGTGCCCGCGAGAAGGCCAGCGAGGGCACCCCCGTCATCGTCTTCTTCGACGAGATGGAGTCCCTCTTCCGCACCCGCGGCTCCGGTGTCAGCTCGGACGTGGAGAACACCATCGTCCCCCAGCTGCTCGCCGAGATCGACGGCGTGGAGGGCCTGGAGAACGTGGTCGTGATCGGCGCCTCGAACCGCGAGGACATGATCGACCCCGCGATCCTGCGCCCCGGCCGGCTCGACGTGAAGATCAAGATCGAGCGCCCGGACGCCCAGGCCGCGAAGGACATCTTCGCGAAGTACCTCACCTCGCGGCTCCCCCTGCACTCCGACGACCTCGGTGAGCACGGCGGAGACCGGGAGGCAACGGTCCACGGCATGATCCAGACCGCCGTGGAGCAGATGTACGCCGAATCCGAGGAGAACCGCTTCCTCGAGGTCACCTACGCCAACGGCGACAAGGAAGTCCTGTACTTCAAGGACTTCAATTCCGGCGCCATGATCGAAAACATCGTCGGCCGCGCGAAGAAGGCAGCCATCAAGGACTTCCTCGACGCGAACCAGAAGGGCCTACGGGTCTCCCACCTCCTCCAGGCATGCGTGGACGAGTTCAAGGAGAACGAGGACCTGCCGAACACCACCAACCCGGACGACTGGGCCCGCATCTCCGGCAAGAAGGGTGAAAGGATCGTCTACATCCGCACCCTCGTCACCGGAAAGCAGGGAGCGGACACCGGGCGCTCCATCGACACGGTGGCGAACACCGGTCAGTACCTGTAAAAGGCAGGGCGGCTGCGGGTGCCCTTCGCGGGTATCCGCAGCCGACTGCTTTTCAGCCCGGCCGGAGCAAGGCAATGACGCAAATGATCTCCCCACCAGCGCAAAGGCGTTCTAGGCTCTTTCGTACCGCCGAGTCGCGTGATGCGGGGACGGGCACCGCACACGCACCGGAGCACCAGCGGTACTTGAGCAGCGCCCCCGACCGAGGGCGCCGCCGGGCAAGGAGGGCCGCATGACCGTACGGCGAGTAATGGGCATTGAGACGGAGTACGGAATCTCCGTCCCCGGCCACCCCAACGCCAATGCCATGCTCACCTCATCCCAGATCGTCAACGCCTACGCGGCGGCGATGCACCGGGCGCGCCGCGCCCGGTGGGACTTCGAGGAGGAGAATCCGCTGCGGGACGCGCGAGGCTTCGACCTCGCCCGCGAGACCGCCGACTCCAGCCAGCTCACCGACGAGGACATCGGCCTGGCCAACGTCATCCTGACCAACGGCGCGCGGCTCTACGTGGACCACGCCCACCCCGAATACAGCGCCCCCGAGGTCACCAACCCGTGGGACGCCGTCCTGTGGGACAAGGCCGGCGAACGCATCATGGCCGAGGCCGCGGAACGCGCGGCGCAGCTGCCGGGCGCCCAGCCGATCCACCTCTACAAGAACAACACGGACAACAAGGGCGCCTCCTACGGCACGCACGAGAACTACCTGATGAAGCGGGAGACCCCCTTCTCGGACATCGTGCGGCACCTCACGCCCTTCTTCGTCTCCCGGCAGGTCGTCACCGGCGCCGGACGCGTCGGCATCGGCCAGGACGGCCACGAGCACGGCTTCCAGCTGAGCCAGCGCGCCGACTACTTCGAGGTCGAGGTGGGTCTGGAGACGACCCTCAAGCGGCCCATCATCAACACGCGCGACGAGCCGCACGCGGACGCGGAGAAATACCGCCGCCTGCACGTGATCATCGGCGACGCGAACCTGTCCGAGATCTCGACCTACCTCAAGCTCGGCACGACCGCCCTGGTCCTCTCAATGATCGAGGACGGCTTCATCGCCGTCGACCTCGCGGTCGACCAGCCCGTCCGCACGCTGCACCAGGTCTCGCACGACCCGACGCTCAAGCGACTGGTCACCCTCCGCAGCGGCCGGACACTCACCGCCGTACAGCTCCAGATGGAGTACTTCGAGCTGTCCCGCAAATACGTGGAGGAGCGCTTCGGCGCCGACGCGGACGACCAGACCAAGGACGTCCTGGCTCGCTGGGAGGACACCCTCAACCGCCTGGAGAACGACCCCATGAGCCTCTCCGGGGAGCTCGACTGGGTCGCCAAGCGGGAACTCATGGAGGGATACCGGCGCCGGGACGACCTCGACTGGGACGCCGCGCGGCTGCACCTGGTCGACCTCCAGTACGCCGACGTACGGCCCGACAAGGGCCTGTACAACCGTCTGGCGGCCCGGGGCAAGATGAAGCGCCTCCTGGATGAGACGGACGTCGAGCGGGCCCGCACCAAGCCTCCGGAGGACACCCGGGCGTACTTCCGCGGACGCTGCCTGGAGCAGTACGCGGACGACGTCGCCGCGGCCTCCTGGGACTCGGTGATCTTCGATCTGCCCGGCCGGGACTCGCTCCAGCGCGTCCCAACCCTGGAGCCGCTTCGCGGAACGCGTAATCACGTCAAGGAGCTCCTGGACCGCTGCCGTACCGCGGAAGACCTGGTCAGGGTTCTTTCGGGGCGCTGAGGGGGACAGTGTCCCCACCGGACCCGGCGGCTCCGGTGGGGTGGAAACAGGCGGCGTCCGGGAATCATCGAGATGGCTCCGGGACGTTGCAGCAACTGCGGGGCCGATGTCGGACCCTGCTTGTAGGGTCTGATCAAGAACGTCGAACCGAGCGGGGTGAGGGTTATGGCGACCAAGGACACCGGCGGCGGGCAGCAGAAGGCCACGCGTTCCACCGAGGAGGCCGAGGAGCAGACGCAGGAAGCGCAGGGCTCCGAGGACCTCAAGGAGCGCCAGGAGAAACTGAACGACGACGTGGACTCCGTCCTGGACGAAATCGATGATGTGCTCGAAGAGAATGCTGAGGATTTCGTGAGGTCATTCGTTCAGAAGGGCGGGGAGTAGGCGGCTTTGCCTTCGAAACGAAGGTGAGCGCGGGGGCTGGAGTTGACCGAGAGTCCGGAGTCGCGGCGGTGCTCGCGGTGCGAGCAGTACTTGCCGCGGGCGAGGTTCGCAAGCAACAGATCCATGCGTGACGGTCTCCAGGCGTACTGCCGGGAGTGCTCTGCCGAGTACTACCGGCAGCGCCAGGAGGCCAAGGGCAGGTCGGTGCGCGTCAAGGTGCCGGTGCCGAGGGGGCACAAGCGCTGCCCGCAGTGCACCGAGGTGAAGCCGCATTCGGAATGGGAACGCAACAAGTCCTCTTCGGATGGCTGGTCGAGCTACTGCCGGGAGTGCCGTGCCGAGCGCAACCGGATCAGCTACTTCCGTCGCAAGTACGGCCTGACTCCCGCCGAGTTGGAAGCAATGATCGCGCAGCAGCACGGCCTCTGCTGCATCTGCCTTGTAGCCCCGGCCGAGCATGTTGATCACTGCCACAGCACGGGTAGGGTCCGAGGCGTACTGTGCTTCAGCTGCAACGCCGCACTGGGGCAGTTCAAGGATCGGCCCGATGCCATAAGACGGGCTGCTGCTTACGTGGAAGGAAACGCGTGGAAGCCAACACTCGTAGCACCGGGCGTCTACCGGCTGCCTTCCTGACGCCTGGGTCGTCGTCCTTCATGGACTTCCTGTCCGAGCACCAGCCGGCCATGCTCCCGGGCAACCGGCAGCTGCCGCCCACCCAGGGCGTGATCGAGGCGCCGCACGGCACCACCATCGTCGCCGTCACGTTCCCCGGCGGCGTGGTCCTCGCCGGTGACCGGCGGGCCACCATGGGCAACGTCATCGCTCAGCGCGACATCGAGAAGGTCTTCCCGGCCGACGAGTACTCGGCGGTGGGCATCGCCGGCACCGCGGGTCTGGCCGTCGAGATGGTGAAGCTGTTCCAGCTGGAGCTGGAGCACTTCGAGAAGGTGGAGGGCGCCACGCTCTCCCTGGAGGGCAAGGCGAACCGGCTCTCCACGATGATCCGTTCCAACCTCGGCATGGCGATGCAGGGCCTCGCCGTCGTCCCGCTCTTCGCGGGCTACGACGTGGACCGCGAGCGCGGCCGCATCTTCTCCTACGACGTGACGGGCGGCCGCTCCGAGGAGCACGGCTACGCCGCCACGGGCTCCGGCTCGATCTTCGCGCGCGGCGCCATGAAGAAGCTGTACCGCGACGACCTGACCGAGGAGCAGGCCACGACCCTCGTCGTCCAGGCGCTGTACGACGCCGCCGACGACGACTCGGCGACAGGCGGTCCCGATGTCGCCCGCCGGATCTACCCGATCGTCACCGTGATCACCGACGAGGGATTCCGCAGGCTCACCGAGCCGGAGTCCTCCGAGATCGCCCGCGCGATCCTGGAGCGGCGCCTGGAGCAGCCCGACGGCCCGCGGGCCGCGCTGCTCTGACATCGCCCTCCGTTACCAAGGTGACCCTGTGACTTCGACAGAAAGGGACGGATAACCGGTGTCGACGCCGTTCTATGTCTCACCCCAGCAGGCGATGGCCGACCGGGCGGAGTACGCCCGCAAGGGCATCGCCCGTGGCCGCAGCCTGGTCGTGCTGCAGTACGCCGACGGCATCGTCTTCGTCGGCGAGAACCCCTCCCGTGCGCTGCACAAGTTCAGCGAGATCTACGACCGGATCGGTTTCGCCGCCGCCGGCAAGTACAACGAGTACGAGAACCTGCGGATCGGCGGTGTCCGGTACGCGGATCTGCGCGGGTACACGTACGACCGTGACGACGTGACCGCCCGTGGTCTCGCCAACGTGTACGCCCAGACGCTGGGCACGATCTTCTCCTCGGCGGCGGAGAAGCCGTACGAGGTGGAGCTGGTGGTCGCCGAGGTGGGGGACACCCCCGAGGGTGACCAGATCTACCGGCTGCCGCACGACGGGTCGATCGTGGACGAGCACGGCTCGGTCGCGGTCGGCGGGAACGCCGAGCAGATCAGCAGTTATCTGGACCAGCGCCACCAGGACGGCATGTCGCTGGCGGAGGCGCTCAAGCTGGCGGTGCAGTCCCTCTCGCGCGAGCCGAACGGCGGTGAGCGGGAGATCCCGGTGGAGCGTCTGGAGGTCGCGGTGCTGGACCGTACGCGGCCGCAGCAGCGCAAGTTCAAGCGGATCACCGGGCGTCAGCTCGGCCGTCTGCTGGAGGCGGGTGGCGCGTCCACCGCCACCGAGGCCGAGGACCCCGACGACGAGGAGTGACCTCGTCGGTGTCCTTCGCCGTACGTGCCCCGGCCGGTTCGGTCGGGGCACGTCGTGTCTCGGGCGCCGCTCCGGGGGCCGGGGCGGCGCCCTGCTCGGTGGCGGGGGCTCTCAGTGCGGGGGTGGGGCCGTGGAGCCCCGTACGACGAGTTCGACGGGGATGTCGCCCGCTTCGGGTGTGCGGCCCTCCAGGACGGCGAGGAGGGCCGCCATGCCACGTTCGCCGAACAGTTCGGCGTCCAGGCGCACGGTGGTCAGCTCGGGGTCGATGGCGGTGGCGAGTGCCAGGTCGTCGAGGCCGGTGACGGAGATGTCGTCGGGGACGCGGAGGCCGAGCCGGCGTACCGCCTTGTAGGCGCCCGCGGCGAGCTTGTCGTCGTCGCAGACGATCGCGGTGGGCCGCTGTCCGGGAGCGCTGAGGGCGGCTCCGGCGGCGGCGACGGCGCCTTCCATCGAGATGGGTGCCCGGGCGGTGTGGAGTTGTGTGCCGGGGACCTCGGCGAGTCGTGCGGCCAGTTCGCGTGCCCGGACCTCGAAGGTCCAGGAGGCGATGTCGGCGGCGAGGTGCAGGACGCGCCGGTGGCCGAGGGCGAGCAGGTGTTCGGCGATCTGCCGTACGCCGTCCGCGATGTCGAGGTTGACGGTGGCGGCGCCCAGGCTGCCCGCGGGGTCGCTGTCGAGCATGACGAGGGGCAGTTGGTCGCCGCGGATGACGGTGAGGGCGTCGGCGGCCATGGAGGAGGCGATGACGCCGTCCAGGGCGGCGGGGGCGGAGCCGAAGGGGTCGCGGGCGGGGCCGATGCCTTCGGGGGAGGGGTAGAGGACCACGCCGAAGCCGTGTTCGGCGGCGACCCGGGCGGCCCCGGTGTAGACGCCGGCGAAGAACTCGGTGGTGAGGGCGGGCACCACGAGGAGGACGGTCCTGGTGCGGCCGAGGCGGAGATTGCGGGCGGCGAGGTTGGGCCGGTAGCCGAGTTCGCGGGCGGCTTCCCTGACCCGGTCGGCCGTGGTCGCGGAGACGCGGCCGCGCCATTTGTCGCCGAGCACCAGGGAGACGGCCGCCTGGGACACCCCGGCGGCCTGGGCGACGTCCCGGCTCGTGGGGCGCGTGCTACCTGGTGCCACCGTCGACCTGTCTCTCTGCTGGACTCGCGGACTGGGCACATGGTACGTATGGGAGAGGGAGTTATACGTAAAACTTGAGGCGCGGACGGCCTCGGTGCTCGGGAGAGAAGGCGACATGGCCGCGGGATACCTGGAGATCCTCAGGGCGAGGCACGCCGCGCGGCTCCTCACCGGCACGCTGGTGGGGCGGCTGCCGAACGCCACCGCCGCGATCGCCGTCGTGCTCTTCATCCGCGCGGAGGGCGGCACGTACAGCCTGGCCGGGGCGCTGGCCGCGGTGTACGGGGTCGCCAACGCGGTGGGCCAGCCGCTGCTCGGCCGCCTCGTGGACCTGTACGGGCAGCCGCGCGTGCAGCTGCCCGCCGCGCTCGTCTCGGCCCTCGGGATGTCGGTGTTCGCCTTCGCGGGCACGGATCCGCTGCCCCTCGCGTACGCCTCCATGGCGGTCGCCGGTCTGTTCACGCCTCCGCTGGAGGGCGGCCTGCGGGCCCTGTGGCCGAGCGTCCTGCGCAAGGAGGAACAGGTGCACACGGCGTACGCCATGGACGCCGTCGCGCAGGAAATCATGTTCACCGTCGGGCCGTTGCTCGTGACCCTCTGCGTGTCGCTCTGGTCCGCGCAGGCCGCGCTGCTCGTCCTGAACGTCATCGGCGTCCTCGGCGCCCTCTCGGTGGTCCTCTCGCCGCCCTCGCGCGCGTGGCGTTCGGCGCCGCGCGAGGCACACTGGCTGGGTGCGCTGCGTTCGCCGGGGCTGCTGGCGCTGCTCGGTGCCTTCCTGTTCATCGGCATGGCCCTCGGCTCCATCACGGTGGCCGCGGTCTCCTACGCCGACGGCCACGGGGGCGACGCCGTGTACGGCTGGCTGATGGCGGCGCTGGGTCTCGGCGCGCTGGTCGGCGGCAGCGTGTACGGCGCGCGTCGGTGGGCGGGCGCGCCGGAGCGCCGACTGCGCGGGCTGGTGGCGCTGCTGGCCGTGTGTTACCTGCCGCTGATGCTGATGCCTGGCGCGGTCGCCATGACGGCGCTGACGGCCCTGTCGGGCGTGTTCCTCGCGCCGTGCATCGCCTGCGCGTTCATCATCGTCGACCGGCACGCCCCGCGCGGCACGGTGACCGAGGCGTTCTCCTGGCTGGTGACCACGTTCACGGTCGGCGCGTCGGTCGGAACGGGCGTCGCGGGACCGGTCGTCCAGTGGGGCGGAGCCTTCTGGGGCTTCGCCGTGCCGGGTGCCGCGGGAGCCGTGTCCTTGCTGGTCCTGTCGGTCACCGGGCGGGTCCTCGCAGCTCCCGCCGTGGGCGCGGTCGTTGCGGTCTCATCGGAAAATGATCCAAACCGTGCCGTCGAACCCCGTTTCAGCACAGGGGATCGGGCGTAATGTTCAGTCATGGACCGCCGCATTTTCGGGCTGGAGAACGAGTACGGCGTCACGTGTACGTTCAGGGGACAGCGGCGCCTGTCTCCCGACGAGGTGGCGCGGTACCTCTTCCGCCGTGTCGTGTCATGGGGCCGCAGCAGCAATGTCTTTCTGCGGAACGGTGCCCGCCTTTATCTCGACGTGGGATCACATCCGGAATACGCGACACCCGAATGTGACAACGTGACCGAGCTGGTCACCCACGACAAGGCCGGCGAGCGCATTCTCGAAGGACTCCTCGTCGACGCCGAACGCCGCCTGCACGAGGAAGGAATCGCGGGCGACGTCTATCTCTTCAAGAACAACACCGACTCGGCGGGCAACTCCTACGGGTGCCACGAGAACTACCTGGTGGCCCGGCACGGGGAGTTCTCCCGACTCGCGGACATTCTCATTCCGTTCCTCGTCACGCGGCAGCTGCTGTGCGGTGCCGGCAAGGTGCTGCAGACACCGCGCGGCGCCGTGTACTGCGTCAGCCAGCGTGCCGAGCACATCTGGGAGGGCGTCAGCTCCGCGACGACCCGCTCCCGGCCCATCATCAACACCCGCGACGAGCCGCACGCGGACGCGGAGCGCTACCGCAGGCTGCACGTCATCGTCGGCGACTCGAACATGTCCGAGACCACCATGCTCCTCAAGGTCGGTGCCACTGACCTCGTGCTGCGCATGATCGAGGCCGGCACGGTGATGCGCGACCTGACCCTGGAGAACCCGATCCGGGCGATCCGCGAGGTCAGCCACGACATCACGGGCCGTCGCAAGGTGCGGCTGGCCAGCGGCCGGGAGGCCTCCGCTCTCGATGTGCAGCGGGAGTACTTCGAGAAGGCCGTGGACTTCTGTGAGCGCCGCGGTATCCGCACCGGCACCGTCGAGCAGGTCCTGGAGCTGTGGGGCCGCACGCTGGACGCGATCGAGGCCGAGGACCTCGACCGGATCGGCACCGAGATCGACTGGGTCATGAAGTACAAGCTCATCGAGCGGTACCGGGCCAAGCACAACATGACGATGTCGCACCCGCGGGTCGCCCAGATAGACCTCGCCTACCACGACATCCACCGCCGCCGCGGGCTGTACTACCTGCTGGAGAAGAAGGGACAGGCCGCCCGGATCTGCAACGACCTGAAGATCTTCGAAGGCAAGTCGGTGCCGCCGCAGACCACGCGCGCGAGGCTGCGCGGTGACTTCATCCGGCGCGCCCAGGAGCAGCGCCGCGACTTCACCGTCGACTGGGTCCACCTCAAGCTCAACGACCAGGCGCAGCGCACCGTGCTGTGCAAGGACCCGTTCCGTTCCGTCGACGACCGTGTGGAGAAGCTGATCGCCGGCATGTGAGCCGGCGGCGTACCGCTCGATGAACGCCCGATGCCCGGTGGCTTTTGATGCCGCCGGGCATCGGGCGTTTTCCGTGTCCGCTCCCGACCCGGGGAGGGAGGGCGCGGGCGGGTGGAGGGGTGAGAGATGTCACGATGCCCCGAGAAGGGCGTAGCTGCCCGGAATGGTTGATTCCTGAACCCTCTCGCCCGGCGGCGATGACAAAAGGGGTGTTATCGCACACCCGGGGGTGAGGGTGTGCCCGGATTCGCTATCACGTACGAATGACCGTCCGCGAGCGACATGCCGTACCGCGGCCGATCCCGCTTTCGCCGTGCGGGCGTTCCCGGCGGAAATGCAGAAGACCCCGGCCGAGGCCCTTGTTTTACTGCGTCCACCGACATGGCCATGACCAGCCGGTCGGACACCAAACAGGGGGTACATCTTGCGCTGGGTCAGGACAAAGGGACGTGAGGCAGCCGTACTCACCACGGCGGGGGCCGTCGTCGCCACCGCGCTGGTGGGCATGACCGCCTCGCCCGCCGCGGCCTACTGCCGCTCCGGCATGACGAAGTGGAACAGCACCGCCAACTCCAAGACGATCGGCGCCAACACCACGTTCCCGAGCGGGCTGCGGAACGGGCTCAAGGGCGGGCTGCTGCAGTGGAACCGCAGCGGCTCCAACCTGCGCTACAACGCCCCGGCCTACACGTCCGGATGGCAGATCTACGCCTTCCGCGCCTCGTACGGCTACACCAGCCTCATGGGCTCCGCGCCCGGCTACGCGGCGGCCCAGCGGTCGGGCGGCACCCACAACGGCGGGACGCTCTACCTCTCCAACCGTTTCACCTGGGTCAACGCCAGCCAGGACATCGGCCGGAACAAGGCCGACGTCCAGACCGTCGTCGTGCACGAGGTCGGGCACTTCACCGGTCTCGCCCACCCGTGGCCCGCCCACTGCCCGGACGGCTCGGCCTACACGGACGCCGAGAAGAAGTCGGTGATGACGACCATCAACACCGGTACCCGGCGCGGGCTCAACAGCGACGACATAGCCGGCGTCAAAGCCATCTACTGACCGGGGGATTCAGACATGACCGCAGTACGCACAGCAAGGCCGCGCGCCCTCGCCCGCGCCTCCGCAGTTCTCGTCGTCCTCGTCCTCGGTGCCACCGCGTGCTCCACGGCCGCGGACTCCGGTGAGCGGGCGGCGGACGGCGGCAAGAAGAAGGTCCGCGTCGTCGAGGCGCATCCCTACGCCGTGGACAGCAGTCCCGCGGCGGCGATCGGCTTCCCGCAGAACGAGAACGTGTTCGAGGGGACGGTCGTCGAGCGGCGTGCCGACGTGCACGCCACCGACGTGCTCGACGACGGCTCGACGTTCGAGGTCGTCTACACGCCGGTGGTCGTCCGGGTGGACCGGGTCCACAAGGGCGGTCTGGAGAAGGGCGCCGAGGTCGTCGTCCGCTCGATGGGCGGCACGGCCGACGGGGTCCGCTACGAAGTCGAGGAGGCGCCGGCGAAGAAGACGTTCGCGGTCGGCACCTCCCTGGTCGTCTTCGGTACGGAGTACGCGGCCGTCGACTCCGAGACGGGCCCGGCCATGACGCCCAACTTCGTCTACCGCGCGTCCGGCGGCTCGGTCGTCGACGCCACCTACGCGAGCGGCGCGCACGACGGCGGCCCGGCCGCGCGGATGGACCGCGCCGAGTTCCGCGGCAAACTCCGCGCGCTGTCGGCCCGCTAGCCGACACGCGTGAGCGGACCGCCCTCGCGGGCGGTGCGCGTGGGGGTGAAGGTGCCCGGGTCGTCACCCGATCCGGGCACCCGCGCGTGTCGCGACAACCGTGCAGCCTTGTGCGTACGCCGTAGAGTGGCGGCCATTGCCCCGCCTCCGATCCCCAGTTGGACTGATGAACTACAACGTGAAGCGTCGCGCCGTCGCGCTGCTGGCCGTACCCGCCCTGCTGTTCACCGCCGCGTGCGGATCGGACGGTGACGACGGCGGTTCCTCCGGAGGCGTCGCCTCGGTGTCGGGGAAGGTCGGGCAGAAGCCCAAGATCTCCGTGCCCGACGAGGACCCGTCGAAGAAGACCGTGACCAAGACCGTGGTCAAGGGCGACGGGAAGGAGGTCAAGAAGTCGGACTTCGTCCGGCTGGACTGGACCGTCGAGAAGTGGGACGGCGCCAAGGAACTCGGCGGCACCTGGACCGCGGCGAGCACCGGCGGCACGCCGCGCCAGCAGGCCGTGGAGCGGATCGGCCAGCAGAGCCAGCAGCTGCCGGCCAAGGTGCTCGACGCCGTCGAGGGCGAGAAGCAGGGCAGCCGCGTCCTGGTGCAGGGCACCGCGGGCGACCTGATCGGCGAGAACCTCAACACGTCCTCCGGCATCGCCAAGAAGGACGTCCTCATCTGGGTGGTCGACGCGGTCGGTGCCGCCACCGTCGACCCCAAGGCAGAGGCCAAGGGCGAACAGGCCGCCTCCGAGCCGGGCATGCCGACGGTGAAGGCCCCGTCGCAGAAGCCGGCCGTCATCACCATCCCGAAGGACACCAAGCCTCCGAAGGACCTCAAGGAGCAGGTGCTCATCAAGGGCGACGGCCCGAAGGTCGAGGCCGGCCAGGGACTGATCGCGCAGTACACCGGCGTCAAGTGGGAGGACGGCAAGACGTTCGACTCCTCCTGGAACCACGGTGGCGCCACCGCCTTCCAGATCGGCACCGGCTCCGTGGTGCAGGGCTGGGACAAGGCGCTCGTCGGCAAGAACGTCGGCGACCGTGTCCTGATGGTCATCCCGCCCTCGCTCGCCTACGGCGGCAACCCGCAGAGCGAGCTGGCCAAGAACACCCTGGTCTTCGTAGTGGATATCCTCGGTACGGTCTGACCGCGGTGTCACTGACACCGTCCGGGACCATGCCGCGTATCAAGGAGCAATGAAGTGAGCATCGAGAAGCCCGAGATCGACTTCCCGGGCGGCGAGCCCCCGGCGGACCTCGAGATCAAGGACATCTGGGAGGGCGACGGACCGGTCGCCAAGGCCGGCGACACGGTCAAGGTCCACTACGTGGGCGTGGCCTTCTCCACCGGCGAGGAGTTCGACGCGTCCTGGAACCGCGGCACCCCGCTGCAGTTCCAGCTCGGTGTCGGCCAGGTCATCTCCGGCTGGGACCAGGGCGTCCAGGGCATGAAGGTCGGCGGCCGTCGCCAGCTGACCATCCCCGCGCACCTCGCGTACGGCGACCGCGGCGCCGGCGGCCGGATCGCCCCGGGCGAGACGCTGATCTTCGTCTGCGACCTCGTCTCGGTCTGAGCCGTCGTACGAACCGCACCCGGTCCGATCATCCCAGTATTCGGATCGCGGTCCGATCTTCGTACACCGTGTGATCGAAGTCCGACCGGACCCGATCACCTGGGCCCATGCCTGTCCGGCATGGGCCCTCGGCTTTTGCCGCGACACTCCGGAGCGGTACGGTCATCGGTCGGAAGCACCATAGGAAGGGCGTCGATGGCCATTGCCAAGGCCGAGCGGCTGATGAACCTGGCGCTGTGTCTGCTCGGGACGCGGCGGCCGCTCAGCAAGCGCGAGCTGCGCGAGTCCATCGAGGCCTACCTCGAAGCCGGGTCGGACGACTCCTTCAACCGCATGTTCGAGCGGGACAAGGACGACCTGCGCGAACTCGGCCTGGTCATCGAGACCGTCGAGAACCTCGACGGAGAGATCGGCTACCTGGCCCGCCGCGACAGCAACCGCCTGCCGCCCATCACCCTGGACGCCGAGGAGGCCGCCGCGCTGGGCCTCCTCGCCAAGGTCTGGCAGCAGGCCCGGCTGGCCGGCGCGGCGAGCGGCGCCCTGCAGAAGCTCCGCGCCGCCGGACTCCCCGAGGACGTCGACCCCTACGAGGCCCACGGCGCCCTCGAACCGCACATTCCCGTGCACGAGGCCGCCTTCGAACCGCTGATGCTGGCCTGCCGCGACCGGCGCCCGGTCGCCTTCGACTACCGCAAGGCCACCGCCGCCCGCCCCGAGCCCCGTACCGTCGAGCCGTGGGCCCTGGAGTGCTGGCGCGGCCACTGGTACCTGGCCGGCTGGGACCGCGACCGCGGCGCCGAGCGCGTCTTCCGGCTCTCGCGGATCACCGGCAAGGTGCGCACCCGCTCCGGGAAGTTCACCGCCGAGGTCCCGGACGTCGTCACCGTCCGCGTGACGGTGGCGAGCTGGGCCGGGGAGAACGCCGACCGCTCCGCCCTGATCCGGCTGCGCGCCGGCGCCGGCTACCCGCTGCGCGCCAAGGCCGTCTCCGTACGGGAACTCGGAGACGGGTGGGACGAGTTGGAGATTCCGTACGGGCACGGCCTGGACGCCTGGCTGGTGGAATTCGGGCCGGACGTCGTGGTCCTGGAGCCCGCGGAGCTGCGGGCCGACGTGGTGGACCGGCTGCGCGCCGTGGCCAAGGGCTGAGGGGACACGAAGAACGTGGCAGGAAAACCGGCCAGGCCGGCGAACGCCATCGACCAGACCCGGCGGATGCTGTCGCTGGTGACGTATCTGCGCGAGCGTCCCGGCGCGCGGGTCAGCGATGTCGCCCGCGCCTTCGGGATCAGCGAGGACGAGCTGATCTCCGACCTCGACGTGCTGCCGCTGTGCGGCACCAGCTTCCGCGGCGGCGACCTCCTCGACATCGACACCGACGGCGACCGCATCTGGTGGCACAACCCCGCCGCCCTCGGCGCCGAGGCCGCCGAGCCGCTGCGCCTGGCCGCCGACGAGGCGACCGCCCTGCTCGTGGCCGCCCGCGCCGTCTCCACGCTGCCCGGGCTGCGCGAGGGGGACCGGCAGGCACTGCTGCGGGCCACCGCCAAGGTCGAGGCCGCGGCGGGCGAGGCGGCGGGCGCCAGCTCCCGCCTCTCCGTCACCTTCGAGTCCGAGGGCGGCGTCTTCGCGGACGTCGACCGGGCCATCTCCGAGCGGCGCCGGCTGTGGATCCGCTACTACTCGCCCGCCCGCGACGAGCTCTCCGAGCGCGAGATCGACCCCATCCGCCTGGTCAGCGTCGGCCACACCTACGTCGAGGCGTGGTGCCGGCGCTCCGAGGCCCGCCGCACGTTCCGGCTGGACCGGGTCGCCGAGATCCGCATCCTCGACGAGCCGTCCGCGCCGCCCGAGATCGAGCTGCGGGACCTCTCCGAGGGCCTGGTGCAGCCCGCCGCCGAGGACCCCGAGGTGGTCATCGAGGTCGGACCCGGCGGACGCTGGGTCGCCGAGTACTACCCGCACGACAGCGCCGAGGAACTGCCCGACGGCGGACTGCGGATCACGCTGCGCGCCCCCGACCCCGCCTCGCTGCGCCGGCTCGCGCTGCGGCTCGGCGGCGACGGCCGGATCGTGTCGCCGCAGGACCTCGCGGACAGCGCCCGCCGAGCCGCCCGCGAGGCGCTCGCGGCGTACGACGAGCCCGCGCCGCGCGCGGCCCTCGGCGCACCCCGTCCGGCCGCCGGGCAGGACGGGCCCCATGGAGTCCAGGACGGGCTGTACGACAGGCAGGAGCAAGGGCTTTGAGCACGTCGGCGATCTCTGGTTCACGTGACATGTCGGTGTCCTCGGCCTTCGCCGGGATGACGAGAGTGGCTCCCGTGCTGTTCAGAGCCGCCTGCCCCGACTGCCGGGGCCGCTTCGAGCTGTCGGCGGCGGCGCTGCGGCTGGCCATCGGAGCCAGCAGCCGCACCACCTTCTACTCCTTCACCTGTCCCGAGTGCGGGGAGGCCGTGCGCAGGCCCGCCGGGGAGCGGATCATCGAGCTGCTCACCGGCGGCGGGGTGCGGACGCTGCGTCTGCACTCAAGGATCTGAGCGCAGAGGCTAGGGTCGACGACATGTTCTGGCCGATGTTCGCGATCGCTGTGGGTTTCCTGGGAATTGCCGTACTCTGCGTGCTGGCCGTCCGCGTCTTCGTGGAGGCGGAGCGCCTGGGCCGGCAGGTGGCCGACTCCGCCCAGCGCATCGGCCGGGCCGCGGAGGACCTGGAGCGCGCCGCCGTGACCACCGCGCGCTCGGTGGACGCCCTGTGAGCCGTGCGGTCCCGGGGCCTGTCGTTCCCGCCGGCCCGGCCGTGGCCGGCGGTTCGTCCCGCGCGACGCCGGCATGATCCCAACGGCGGCGCCCAGCGGCTCCAACGGCTTCCGGCCTGTCGGCCTCAGGGTGCGGCCGGGTACGCTGCTTGCAGTGGCCCGGATACGAGGCGCGGGTCGCGAACTGGGAGTACGCACAGGGATTGCCCCGCGTTCACCCCTGAGCGTTACGATCGCTGGCAGCACGACGGCCGGACACGCGTCCGACCGATCGAACAGCACCCATTCCATGCCGCCTCGGTGAGAAGGTAAAGACTTATGTTCGGAAGGCTCGGCGCCCCCGAGATCATTCTCATCCTCGTCGTCATCATCCTGCTGTTCGGCGCGAAGAAGCTTCCGGACATGGCGCGCTCCCTCGGCAAGTCCGCTCGCATCCTCAAGAGCGAGGCCAAGGCCATGAAGTCGGAGGGCCAGGACTCCTCGACCCCCGCGGGCCCGCCGAACACGGACGAGCAGCCTCCCTCTCAGCGCACCATCCAGGCCGCGCCCGGCGACGTGACCAGCTCGCGCCCGGTGGCCGAGCCGACGGACACGACCAAGCGCTGACGCAGGGCCGGACACCTCCGGCCCGCCGCACGAGATGAGGACGTGGGTTGCTCAAGCCTGCCCGCAAGAAGGAGAAGGATCCCGAGGGGCGGATGCCCCTCGCGGAACACCTTCGTGAGCTCCGCAACCGGCTCGCGAAGGCGATGCTGGCCATCGTCGCCGTCACGGTCGTCGCCGCCTTCTTCTACAACGACATCGTCAATCTCATCACCCGGCCGATCCTCGACTCGGTCGGCTGTGATCAGACCTTCGAGCAGTTGGCAAAGTCGTCGTCGGAGCCCTGTGCGCAGATCACCATCAACGGACTCCTCACGCCGTTCACGCTGGCCCTGAAGGTCTCGCTGATGGCGGGTGTCGTCCTGGCGTCGCCGGTCTGGCTGTACCAGTTGTGGGGCTTCGTCGCCCCCGGCCTGCACCGGCACGAGAAGAAGTACGCCTACGCCTTCGTCTGCACAGGGGTCCCGCTCTTCCTGGGGGGCGCGTACTTCGCCTACCGGGTGCTGCCCACCACGGCGAAGGTGCTGCTCGACTTCACTCCGGACGGTACCTCCAACCTCCTGCCGCTGGACGATCTCCTCGACCTCGTCACGCGCATGGTGCTCGTCTTCGGTCTCTCCTTCGAGCTGCCTCTGCTGCTGATCTTCCTCAACCTCACCGGGGCGATCACCGGCAAGCGGATGCTCGGCTGGTGGCGCGCCATGATCATGGGCATCACGGTCTTCGCCGCCATCGCCACGCCCAGCACGGACCCGTTGACCATGCTGGCGCTCGCCGGACCGATCTGGGTTCTCTACTTCGGCGCCGTCGCCTTCTCCCTCCTGAACGACCGGCGCCGGCGCCGCAGGGCCGCACTGGAGCCCGACGACGACGAGGCCTCCGAGCTGGACCTCACGCCCGAGGACATCGGTGCCATCGAGCCCGTGTCGGCCGGCCGGACCCTGCCCGAGCAGGCGGCGACGGACCGGGTCAACGGTTATGACGACGTGACCTGACAAGGGCCGTGACCTCGTAGGGTCGGGCCGTGACCAGCGAGATCACCCTTGTCGTCAACCCCACCGCGGGCCGCGGCCGGGGCGCCCGCGCGGCGCAGCCGGCCGCTTCCGCGTTGCGGGCGGCGGGCTTCGCGGTGCGTACCGTCCTCGGGCGGGACGCCGCGGACGCGCTCGCACGCGCCCGTGCCGCCGTCGCGGAGGGCACCGGCGCCCTGGTGGCCGTCGGCGGCGACGGCATGGTCAACCTGGCGCTGCAGGCCGTCGCCGGGACCCGTACGCCGCTCGGGCTGGTCGCCGTCGGCACCGGCAACGACTTCGCGCGCGCCCTCGGACTGCCGCTGGGCGACCCGGCGGCCGCGGGACGGCAGATCGCCGACGCCCTCAGGGATGCCCGGCTTCGCGACGTCGACCTGGGGCGTGTGGGCGGCACCTGGTTCGGCACCGTCCTCGCCTCCGGCTTCGACTCCCGGGTCAACGACCGCGGCAACCGCATGCGCCGGCCGGCGGGCCGCCTCAAGTACGACCTCGCGATGCTCGCGGAGCTGGCGTCCTTCAAGCCGTTCCCGTACCGCATCACCCTGGACGGCGGGCGGGCCCTTGAGATCGAGGCGACCCTGGTGGCCGTCGGCAACGGCTCGTCGTACGGCGGCGGCATGCGGATCTGCGCCGACGCCGATCTCGGCGACGGGCTGTTCGACGTCACCGTCGTCGGGGACTGCAGCCGCACGACCCTCCTCAGGGTGTTCCCGAAGGTCTACAAGGGCACGCACCTCTCCCATCCCAAGGTCACCGTCCACCGCGCGGCCAGGGTCGGGCTCGTGGCCGAGGGCGTCACCGGGTACGCCGACGGGGAGCCGCTCGGACCGCTGCCGCTGACCGCCGAGTGCGTGCCCGGAGCCGTTCGCGTGGCCGTGCCCTGACCCGCTGAGCTGGGCGGATCCGGGTTCGCGGACAGCGGATCCGCATAATGATCGTCCGGTTGTCGGTGGGGGCCGGTAGTCTCGAAAGCACGATGACAGAGGACCTCTCACCGGCCGAGCGGTACGCGGCAGCACGGAAGCGCGCTGCCGAGCAGGCCACCGCGCTCGCCTCCTTCCGCGAGATGTACGACTTCGGCCTCGACCCCTTCCAGATCGAGGCCTGCCAGGCGCTCGAAGCCGGCAAGGGTGTGCTCGTGGCCGCGCCCACGGGCTCGGGCAAGACGATCGTCGGCGAGTTCGCCGTCCACCTCGCCCTCCAGCAGGGCAAGAAGTGCTTCTACACCACCCCCATCAAGGCGCTCTCCAACCAGAAGTACACCGACCTCGCCCGCCGGTACGGCGCGGACAAGGTCGGGCTCCTGACCGGCGACAACAGCGTCAATTCCGACGCCCCGGTGGTCGTGATGACCACCGAGGTGCTGCGGAACATGCTCTACGCGGGCTCGCAGACCCTGCGCGGCCTCGGCTACGTCGTCATGGACGAGGTGCACTACCTCTCCGACCGCTTCCGCGGCGCCGTCTGGGAAGAGGTGATCATCCACCTCCCCGAGTCGGTGACGCTGGTGTCTCTCTCGGCGACCGTGTCGAACGCCGAGGAGTTCGGCGACTGGCTGGACACGGTGCGCGGCGACACCCAGGTGATCGTCTCCGAGCACCGGCCCGTCCCGCTGTTCCAGCACGTGCTGGCCGGACGGCGGATGTACGACCTCTTCGAGGAGGGGGAGGGCCACAAGAAGGCCGTCAACCCCGACCTCACGCGCCTGGCGCGGATGGAGGCGAGCCGTCCGTCCTACCAGGACCGCAAGCGGGGCCGCGCCATGCGCGAGGCCGACCGGGAGCGCGAGCGCCGGCAGCGCTCGCGGGTGTGGACGCCGAGCCGGCCCGAGGTCATCGAGCGGCTCGACGCGGAGGGACTGCTGCCCGCCATCACGTTCATCTTCAGCCGCGCGGCCTGCGAGGCCGCCGTCCAGCAGTGCCTGTACGCGGGCCTGCGGCTGAACGACGACGAGGCCCGGTCGAGGGTGCGCGAGCTCGTCGAGGAGCGCACGGCGTCCATCCCCACGGAGGATCTGCACGTCCTCGGCTACTACGAGTGGCTGGAGGGCCTGGAGCGGGGCATCGCGGCCCACCACGCGGGCATGCTCCCGACCTTCAAGGAGGTCGTCGAGGAGCTCTTCGTGCGCGGTCTGGTCAAGGCCGTCTTCGCCACGGAGACCCTCGCGCTCGGGATCAACATGCCGGCCCGCTCGGTGGTGCTGGAGAAGCTGGTCAAGTGGAACGGCGAGCAGCACGCGGACATCACCCCCGGTGAGTACACGCAGCTGACCGGCCGCGCCGGGCGCCGCGGCATCGACATCGAGGGCCACGCGGTGGTGCTGTGGCAGCGCGGCAGCAGCCCCGAGCACCTGGCGGGGCTGGCGGGCACGCGCACGTATCCGCTGCGCTCCAGCTTCAAGCCGTCGTACAACATGGCGGTGAACCTGGTCGAGCAGTTCGGCCGGCACCGCTCGCGTGAGCTGCTGGAGACCTCGTTCGCCCAGTTCCAGGCGGACAAGTCGGTCGTCGGCATCTCCCGGCAGGTGCAGCGCAACGAGGAGGGTCTCGAGGGCTACAAGGAGTCCATGACCTGCCACCTCGGGGACTTCGAGGAGTACGCGCGGCTGCGCCGGGAGCTCAAGGACCGCGAGACCGAGCTCGCCAAGCAGGGCGCGGCGCAGCGCCGGGCCGAGGCGGCCGTCGCCCTGGAGAGGCTCAAGCCGGGCGACGTCATCCACGTGCCGACGGGCAAGTACGCGGGTCTGGCCCTGGTGCTTGATCCGGGCCTGCCCGCCGGGCGGTCCAACGGCCACCGGGGCTTCGAGCACGTCGACGGGCCGCGTCCCCTCGTGCTCACCGCCGAACGCCAGGTGAAGCGGCTGGCCTCGATCGACTTCCCGGTGCCCGTGGAGGCGCTGGAGCGGATGCGGATCCCGAAGTCCTTCAACGCGCGCTCGCCGCAGTCGCGCCGGGACCTGGCCTCCGCGCTGCGCACCAAGGCGGGGCACATCGTCCCGGACCGGCTGCACAAGAAGCGCTCGGCCGCGGCCGACGACCGGGAGATCGCCCGGCTGCGGACCGCTCTGCGGGCGCACCCCTGCCACGGGTGCAGCGACCGCGAGGACCACGCCCGTTGGGCCGAGCGCTACCACCGGCTGCTGCGCGACACCTCGCAGCTGGAGCGCCGCATCGAGGGCCGGACGAACACCATCGCCCGCACCTTCGACCGCATCGTCGCGCTGCTCACCGAGCTGGACTACCTGCGGGGCGACGAGGTCACCGAGCACGGCAAGCGGCTCGCCCGGCTCTACGGCGAACTCGACCTGCTGGCCAGCGAATGCCTGCGCGCCGGTGTCTGGGAGGGCCTCGGCCCGGCCGAACTGGCCGCGTGCGTCTCCGCGTTGGTGTACGAGTCCCGGGTCGGGGACGACGCCATGGCGCCGAAGGTGCCGTCCGGCAAGGCCAAGGCGGCGCTCGGCGAGATGGTCCGCATCTGGGGCCGCCTCGACGGCCTGGAGGAGGACTTCCGGATCAGGCAGACCGAGGGCGTCGGCCAGCGTGAGCCGGACCTCGGCTTCGCCTGGGCCGCCTATCAGTGGGCGTCCGGCAAGGGCCTCGACGAGGTGCTGCGCGAGGCCGAGATGCCCGCCGGTGACTTCGTGCGCTGGTGCAAGCAGGTCATCGACGTGCTGGGCCAGATCTCGGCTGCCGCGCCGGTCTCCGGGCAGACCTCGACGGTCGCGAAGAACGCCCGCAAGGCGGTCGACGGACTGCTCCGCGGGGTCGTGGCCTACTCCTCGGTCGGGTAGCCGGCCGTCGTCCCCGCCGTACGGTGCGCCGTCCCCGCGAGGGGGCGGCGCTTCCGTCTTCCCGGGGCCCGACGGGCGGGGCCGCTCTTCGAGGGCGACGGAGAGGGCGAGAGCGGCCGAGGTCAGCTGCCGGACCCTGGCGGGACGGTTTTCGCATGCCTGTGCGTGGTCACACACCGTGTGCGAATGGAGCCTGAGCGTGTAAATGGGGCTGAGAGTACTCCTGTTCCGCAGGCGAATTCAGGGGCTTGCCGAATATGACTCCGCGATGATCCGGTCGGACTAAGCTCGCCCGCAGCGCACCGAGTTGGGACGTATTCGTGCGCTTGTTCCCCATAGTTCCGAAGGTCCCGAACAATCCCCCCAAACCCCAGCCGATTTGTCTCAGAGGGCATACATGGTGAGTGTTCAATCGCCTCCCGGTGGCCGTGAACTTCCCTACGCGCGCGTGCTGTTGCTGCCGGCCATACTGATGGCCGCGGTCTCCGGGGCCGCCGTCGCCCTGGTGGCGGAGCCGGCCCGGACGGCCGTCGGCTGGTGCGGTGCCGTGGCCACGCTCCTGGTGATCGTGTCCGGCGCCGAAGCGGTCCGCCGCGGCCGCGTCACCCGCGCGCTGCGTGCCGAACTCGCGCACCGGACCGCGCTGCTGGAGCAGCGCATCGCCGGCCACGACCAGGAGATCGTGCACCTCGGCGCCGAACTCCTGCCGACCGCGCTGCACCGGCTGCGCGGCGGGGAATCGCCCTCCGGGGTGATGCGCACCTACGTCGACGTCGACCCGCGCTACCGCGAACTCCCCAAGTCCCAGCGCGACTTGATCAAGGCCGTGCTCGACATCGTGGACCACGAGACGGCGCTGCGCGACTCCGCCCAGCGTGCCTTCGTCAACATCGCCCGGCGCGTCCAGGCGATCGTCCACCAGCAGGCCAAGGAGCTCCGCGAGATGGAGGAGGACCACGGCCGCAACCCCGAGGTCTTCGACGACCTGCTGCGCATCGACCACGGCACCGCCCTGATCGGCCGCCTCGCCGACTCCATCGCGGTGCTCGGCGGTGGCCGTCCCGGACGCCAGTGGCCCAAGCCCGTACCGCTGTTCAGCGTGTTGCGCGGCGCGATGTCCCGGATCCTGGAGTACCGCCGCATCGAACTCCACTCGATCGCGGAGGTCGCCGTCAACGGCGTCTCCGTCGAGCCGCTCATCCACGCCTGCGCCGAACTCCTCGACAACGCCACGCGCTACTCGCCCCCGCAGACCAAGGTGCACGTCACCGCCGTGGAGGTGCAGACCGGCATCGCCATCGAGATCGAGGACGGCGGGGTCAGCCTCAGCGAGGAGGCCCGCGGCCGGGCGGAGAACATGCTCCGGATGGCCCAGGCCGGCATCGACCTGAACGACCTCGGCGAGACCCCGCGCCTCGGCATGGCCGTCGTCGGACGCCTCTCGCAGATGTACAACATGCAGATCTCGCTCCGGCAGTCCGCGTACGGCGGCGTCCGCGCCGTCCTCGTGGTGCCGCGCGACATGCTCACCACCGGGGACGCCCCCGGACTCGCCCACGGCATCGGCGCGGCCTCCGTGCCCCGCATGGACACCGGCGGCGTCGAGGGGCCCGCCCGCAAGCCCAAGAAGCGCCGCCCGACCACCGGACCCCGCGTCCCCGCACCGCTGGACGCAGCCATGGAGGACGACACCCCCCAGGTCACCGAGTGGGCGCCCAACGGGCTCCCGCAGCGCCGCAGCCGCGTCAAGGTCTCGTTCAGCCAGCGGGTCGCCGAGGCGCGGGCCGCGGAGGCCGCCGCCGAGGCGGCCCGGGCGGCGGCGCCCGCCTGGGCACCCGAGCCCGTCCCGGAGAAGAAGGAACCCGAACCGGGCCTGTGGGTCGAGGCGTTCATGAACGGACTCAAGGGCGGTGACCCCGATCAGGCCGCCGCGGCCACGACCAACCAGCCGGCCCGTGTCGAGGCCGACGACGAGGGGGACCTCAAGTGATCCAGCAGCGAGCCAACTTCGACTGGATGCTCAAGGAGCTCTCCGACGGCGTCCCGGGCACCCAGCAGATCGTGGTGCTCTCCGCCGACGGCCTGCGCATCGCCCGCTACGGCGGCGACCCGGACGCCGCCGACCGCCTGGCCGCCGCCTGCGCGGGGCTCCAGAGCCTCGCCGGAGCCGTCGCCGGGGAGATCCCCGACAGCGACGGCCGGATGCGCATGGTCATCATCGAGATCGACGGCGGCTACTTCTACCTCATGTCGGCCGGAGCCAACGCCTATCTCGCGGTGCTGGCCGACCAGACCGTGGACGCCGGGCTGATGAGCAACCGCATGCGCGACCTCGTCGTACGGATCGGAGCACATCTGACGAGTCCGCCCAGGCGCAACGGGCAGACCGTATGACTCCTCCGCAACGCCGGCGGCGCCACCCCAAGGAAGAAGAGCCTCCCGAGCCCGTGAAGAAAGCGGGCCAGGACGAGAAGATCCCGGAGCGGCTGTACGTGCTCACGGGCGGTGGCGAGGGCGGTGAGCGCGCCTCGCTCGACCTGGTGACGCTCATCGTGGCGCACACCGACACGCCCCCGCCCAACTTCCAGCCCGAGCAGGCGGCGCTGCTCCGGCTCTGCACGGCCCCCCTGTCCGTGGCCGAGATCTCGGCCTATCTGAATCTGCCGTTCAGCGTGGTGACCGTCCTGCTCACCGAGCTGCTGGCGGCCGAACTGGTGCAGGCGCGCGCCCCGATCGTCCGTTCGGCGCTCCCCGACCGTTCCCTCCTCGAAGCGGTGATGCATGGACTTCAAAAGCTCTGACACCCTCACGGGCCCTCGCGCCGAGGACCATCTGCCGCACACGGCGCAGGCCGCCGTGAAGGTCGTGATCGTGGGCGGCTTCGGAGTCGGCAAGACGACCATGGTGGGCTCCGTCAGCGAGATCAGGCCGCTGACCACCGAGGAGACCATGACGCAGGCCGGCATCGGAGTCGACGACAACTACGGCTCGGAGACCAAGACGGCCACCACCGTCGCCATGGACTTCGGGCGCATCAGCATCACGGAACAACTGGTGCTGTACCTGTTCGGCACGCCCGGCCAGGAACGCTTCTGGTTCCTGTGGAACGGCCTGTTCGAGGGCGCCCTCGGCGCGGTCGTGCTGGTCGACACCCGGCGGCTGGAGGTCAGCTTCGACGTCATCGGCCGCCTGGAGGAGCGCGGCGTGCCGTTCGTCATCGCCATAAACGACTTCCCGGACGCGCCGCGCTACCCCGTCGAGGACCTGCGGACGGCGCTCGACCTGGCCGAGGAGATCCCCATCGTGAAGTGCGACGCCCGGCGCCGCGCCTCCAGCCGCGACGTCCTGATGACGCTGATGCGCTTCCTGCACTCGCTGACGATGACGTCGACGTCCGTGTAGCCCGCCTGCGCGCACACCCGCCAACCCCCCTGACAGCAGACCCACTTCAGCCTCGGAGCCACCACCGTGACGTCTGAATCCCACTCCCTGACCGGTATGGACGACCCCGCGCTCGGCCCGCCGCCCGGGTGCCCCGCCCACGGAACCGGCCCCGGCGGACTGCGCCGGCTGTACGGCCCCGAGGCGGAGGACCTGTCGGCGCTGTACGAGAAGCTCCGTGCCGAACACGGCCCGGTGGCACCCGCGTTGCTGCACAACGACGTCCCCATCTGGGTGGTGCTCGGCCACGGCGAGAACCTGCACATGGTGCGCACCCCCTCGCAGTACGCGCGCGACAGCCGCCTGTGGACCGCCGTCCAGAACGGCACGGCGGGCCCCGACCACCCGCTCGCCCCGCACATCACCTGGCAGCCGATCTGCTCCCACGCCGAGGGCGACGAGCACCTGCGGCTACGCGGCGCGGTCACCGGCGCCATGTCGACCATCGACCACCGGGGCATCCGCCGGCACATCAACCGCTTCACCCAGCAGCTGGTCAACGAGTTCTGCGAACGGGGCACCGCCGACCTGGTCAGCCAGTTCGCCGAGCACCTCCCGATGGCCGTGATGTGCGAGATCCTCGGCATGCCCGAGGAATACAACGACCGGATCGTGCAGGCCACCCGCGACATGCTCCGGGGCACCGACACGGCCATCGCCAGCCAGGCCTACGTCATGGGCGCCCTGGAGCGGCTGACCGAACGCCGGCGCGAGACTCCCGGCGAGGACTTCGCGAGCCAGCTGATGAGCCACCCGGCGGGGCTCACCGACGACGAGGTCACCAAACACCTGTGGCTGGTCCTCATGGCGGCGTACGAGGCCACGGCCAACCTCATCGCGAACGTGCTGCGCATGGTCCTCACCGACCCGCGGTTCCGCGCGCAGCTCAGCGGCGGCCAGATGACGGTGCCCGAGGCGGTCGAACAGTCGCTGTGGGACGAGCCGCCGTTCAGCACGGTGTTCGCCTACTTCGCCAAGCAGGACACGGAGCTGGGCGGCCAGCGCATCCGCAGGGGGGACGGACTCCTCTTCGGCATCGCCCCGGGCAACGTCGATCCCCATGTGCGCCCCGACCTCGCGGCGAACATGCAGGGCAACCGCTCCCACCTCGCCTTCGGCGGCGGGCCCCACGAGTGCCCGGGCCAGGACATCGGCCGGGCCATCGCCGACACCGGCGTCGACGCGCTGCTGATGCGCCTGCCGGACGTGCAACTGGCGTGCGAGGAGCACGAGTTGCGCTGGACGTCCTCGATCGCCTCGCGGCACCTTGTCGAACTGCCGGTGCAGTTCGCGCCCAAGGCGCAGCAGGACGTCCAGCAGCGTCCCGCCGCGCATCCGGTGCCGGCGCCCCGGCCGGGCTGGCAGGTCACGACCGCCCCGCCTGAGCCGCGGCAGACGGCGCCCGACCCGGCCTCCGCGCCCGTACCGGAGACGGCGTGGAGCGCGCAGCCGGAGCAGCGGGAGCCGGCGCACGGGCTCGGCGCCTGGCAGCGGTTCCTGCGCTGGTGGCGCGGCTACTGAGCCCAGTCGTCGGGGGCGGACCAGGCGCCGAGCACCCGGCCGCTGGTGAACCGGTGCGCGCGGCCGGTGACCGGATCGGTGAACTCCAGCGTCCGCGCCAGCAGTTGGAGCGGGCGCCGGAAGTCGCCGGCCGGGACGGGGCCGGTCACCACCGGGTAGAGGGGGTCGCCGAGGATCGGCACGCCCGACGCGCTCATGTGCAGACGCAGTTGATGGGTCTGGCCGGTGGCGGGGACGAGCCGGTAGCGGCCGAGCGCGGCGCGGTGCTCGAGCAGCTCGATCCGGCTCTCGGCGTTCGGCTCGCCCTCGACCTCGCGGGCGGTGAGCACACCGCGTTCCTTGACGATCCGGCTGCGGACGGTGCGCGGCAGTTCCAGGCCGGGGGAGTACGGGGCCACCGCCTCGTACTCCTTGCGGACCAGCCGGTCGCGGAAGAGCGTCTGGTACGCGCCGCGCTCCTCGGGGCGCACGGTGAAGAGCACCAGGCCGGCCGTCAGCCGGTCCAGGCGGTGTGCGGCACCGAGCGTGGGGATGCCCAGCTCGCGCCGCAGCCGGGCCAGGGCGGTCTCGGCGACGTGGCCGCCGCGCGGGGTGGTGGCGAGGAAGTGCGGTTTGTCGGCCACGACGATGTGCTCGTCGCGGTGGACGACCTCGATGGGGAACGGCACCCGCTCCTCGTCGGGGAGGTCACGGTGGAACCACACGAACATCCCCGGCGCGTAGGGGGTGTCGGCGCGGACGGGCCGCCCGTCCGCCCCGACGATCAGCCCGTCGCCGAGCATCGCGTCGATCACGCCGTCCCCGGCCGCGAGCCGCTCCACCAGGTGCTCGCGCACGGTGGGCCAGCCGCCCTGGGGAAGCCTGATCCGTACGGGATCCACCCCCGCGCGCTGCGGCAGGGGGGAGGGCGGGATCCGGGGCTTGCGTCTCATCGCGGTCAATCGTACGAGGCACGGTGGGGGCCGCTCGGTGACGGACCCGGGCGTCGAGGAGGGCGCCGGGGTCGGGGCGGGTGCCCGGGGTCCGTCGGGGTCCCGTCCGGCCGTCAGGCGGAGGTCCGCTCCTGCTCCGCCTCGACCTGCGCGTTCCACTCCCGCTTGGAGGCCTGCCAGCCGTCCTCGTTGTGCCCGAGCCGCCAGTACCCGGAGATGGACAGGTCCTCGCGCGGGATCTGGAGCTCGACGCGCAGCATCCGGCGCAGCTCCTTCACGAAGCCCGCCTCGCCGTGCACGAAGGCGTGGAGGCGGCCCCGCGGGAACTCCAGGGCGCGCACGGCCTCCACCAGGGCCGCGCCGACCGGCCGGTCCCCCCGGTGCAGCCAGACGATCTCCGCGTCGGAGTCGATCTTCTGCTCCTCCTCGGGTCCGGAGACCTCCAGGAAGGCCCGGACCTCGGCTCCGTCGGCCAGGGACTCCAGCGCGGCCGCGATGGCGGGCAGCGCGCTCTCGTCGCCGGCGAGCAGGTGCCAGTCGGCGCTCGCGTCCGGGGCGTAGGCACCGCCGGGGCCCAGGAACCGTACGACTTCACCCGGTTGGACGCGCAGCGCCCAGGGGCCGGCCAGTCCCTCGTCGCCGTGCACCACGAAGTCGAGGGTCAACTCGCGCTGTTCGGCGTTCCAGTGGCGCACGGTGTACGTCCGGGTCACGGGCCACTGGTCGCGCGGGAACTCCGCGCGGATCCGCTCGATGTCGAACGGCTCGGGGTAGGTGACGCCCTCCGCCCCGAACAGGAGCTTCACGTAGTGGTCGGTGCAGGTGCCCACGGTGAAGTCGGCGAGGCCGTCGCCGCCGAGCACGACCCGCTGCATGTGCGGGGTCAGGCGTTCGGTCCGCACGACACGCGCGGAGTGGGGCTTCGGGGTCCTGCGTGCCGGACGCTCTGCCATGACGGCCTCCCAGTCGGTGCTTAGGCTTACCTAAGTTAGCATCTGCTCCCAGTTAACACCTCACTCCTGAAGTGTCGCGAGCAGCCGCTGCAGGGATCCACCCAGACTCCAGCGCGAGGCCAGCGCCGCCACAGCCGACGGATCGCGGGGCGCGTGCGGCAGCGCGGTGTCGACGTCCGGAAGCGGAACGTCCCCGGCGACCCGGACGACCTTGGGCGCCACCTCCACGTAGGGCCGCGCCTCGTCCAGGCGGCGGCGCTGCGACGGCGTCAGCCGGGACTTCGGGTCGTCGACCGCGGCCATGATGCCGGCCAGGTCCCCGAACTCGGCGAGCAGCTTCGCGGCCGTCTTCTCCCCGATGCCCGGGACGCCCGGCAGCCCGTCGCTGGGGTCGCCGCGCAGCAGCGCCAGATCCACGTACCCCGCGCCGTCGACCCCGTACTTCTCGCGCAGCCACGCCTCGTCGGTGAGCTGGAGCGAGGCGACGCCCTTGAGCGGGTACAGGACGCGGATGCCCCGGTCGTCGTCGACCAGCTGGTACAGGTCGCGGTCGCCGGTGACGATGTCGACCGGGCCCGTGGCGCGCCCGGCGAAGGTGCCGATCACGTCGTCCGCCTCGTACCCCTCGACGCCCACGCGGGCGATGCCGAGCGCGTCGAGCACGGCCTCGATGACGGGGACCTGCGGCGACAGGGTGTCCGGCACCTCCTCCTCGTCCGGGCCGAGCGCGCGCTCCTCGGCCACCCGGTGCGCCTTGTAGGACGGGATGAGGTCGACCCGCCACTGGGGTCGCCAGTCGGCGTCCATACAGGCCACCAGGTCGTCCGGCCGGTGGTCCTTGACCAGGCGGTCGATGAAATCGAGGAGTCCGCGCACGGCGTTCACCGGGGTGCCGTCCGGTGCCTTCACCGAGTCGGGGACCCCGAAGTAGGCCCGGAAGTACAGGGAGGCGGTGTCGAGCAGCATCAGGCGTCTGGTCACCCTCCGCATCATGCCGTACGCCACCGACAGTCACCGGCCGCGCGGAGCCCGGTGCCCCGGCGGGGCGCGAGGCCCCTCTACAGGGGAAACGTGGACGCGCTGTGAACTGGGCCACTCCCGCGTTTGGCTCGCACAAGCAAGGGCAGGTGCCGGGCCGGAGCAAGCCGGTCGCATCTTCAACAACTGCTGACGAACGCCATCCGGCCGTGCGGACAGAACCCGCCTCGCTCCACGGCCCGCCGGCGGGGGAGGCGGGCCGTCGTTGTTTCGACATGAGAGGCGCCCGTGGCATCCAGGCTGGAAGCGGAACATCTGTACAAGGTGTTCGGCAGACGACCCGAAGAGGCGGTGCAACGGCTCCGTGCGGGAGCCGACCGCGAGGAACTACGGGAGAACGGCGCCACCGCCGCCGTGATCGACGCCTCGTTCACGGTGGAACCGGGCCAGATCTTCGTGGTCATGGGCCTGTCCGGGTCGGGCAAGTCCACGCTGCTGCGCATGCTCAACGGGTTGCTGGAGCCGACCTCCGGACAGGTGCGCTTCGACGGCCAGGACCTGACGGGTCTCAGCCCGCGGGCCCTGCGCGAGGTCCGCTCCAGGAAGATCAGCATGGTCTTCCAGCACTTCGCGCTGTTCCCGCACCGCAGCGTCCGCGAGAACGCCGCCTACGGCCTGGAGGTCCAGGGCGTGCCGGCCGCCGAACGCAGGGAGCGCGCCGGGCAGGCGCTCGAACTGGTCGGCCTCGCCGGCTGGGAGGACTCCTGGCCCGACGAGCTGTCCGGCGGCATGCAGCAGCGCGTGGGCCTGGCCCGCGCGCTCGCCACCGACGCCGATCTGCTGCTGATGGACGAGTCCTTCAGCGCGCTCGACCCGCTGATCCGGCGTGACATGCAGGACCAGCTGACGGAGCTGCAGAAGAAGCTCAAGAAGACCATCGTCTTCATCACGCACGACCTCAACGAGGCCATGCGGCTGGGCGACCGGATCGCCGTGATGCGCGACGGCCGCATCGTCCAGACCGGCACCGCCGAGGACATCCTGGTGCGCCCCGCGAACGACTACGTCGCCTCCTTCACCCAGGACGTCGACCGCTCCCGGGTGCTCACCGCGGAATCCGTGATGGACACGGACGTGCACGGCGACGAGGCGGACTGCTCCTGCGAGACCGCCACGCCGGACACCTCGTTCACCGAGCTGTGCGCGATCAGCGCCCGGCTGTCGCACCCGGTCGCGGTGCTCGACGGGAAGCGGGGGCTGGTCGGCGTCGTACCCCGGCAGCGGCTCGTCGGCTTCCTCGGCGACCAGCAGGGGGAGCCCGCGTCCTGCGGCACCCCGGGCGGCACCGGCGTCCAGGCGGTGAAGGCCGGTGCCTAGGATCCCCTTCGGCGACTGGGTCAACGACGCGGTCGACTGGCTGCTGAACCACATGTCGTGGCTCTTCGACTTCCTCAAGACGGTCTTCCTGGGCACCTTCGACGGCATCGACGCCGTCCTCCAGGCCCCCGAACCGCTGCTCCTCGCCGGTATCTTCGCCGTGATCGCCTTCTGGCTGCGCGGCACCTCCGCCGGTGTCCTCACCTTCGTGGGCTTCGCCTTCATCGACTCCCTCGAACTGTGGGAGGACGCGATGGTGACCCTGTCGCTCGTCCTCGTGGCCACGCTCATCGCCCTGGTGATCTCCGTGCCCGTGGGCATCTGGGCGGCGCGCTCCGACCGGGTCAGCGGACTGGTCCGGCCGGTCCTCGACTTCATGCAGACGCTGCCCGCGATGATCTACCTCATCCCGGCGATCCTCTTCTTCGGCACCGGAGCCCCCGCGGGCATCGTGGCCACCCTGATCTTCGCGCTGGCACCCGGCGTGCGGATGACGGAGCTCGGCATACGCCAGGTCGACAAGGAACTGGTCGAGGCAGCCGACGCGTTCGGCACCACACCCGGCAACACCCTGCTGCGCATCCAGCTGCCCCTGGCGCTGCCCACCGTCATGGCCGGCGTCAACCAGGTCATCATGCTGGGCCTGTCCATGGCCGCCATCGCCGGCATGGTCGGCACCGGCGGTCTGGGCGGCGACGTCAACGAGGCCATCGGCCAGCTCAACGTGGGCCTCGGCTCCGAGGCCGGTGTCGCCATCGTCATCCTCGCCATCTACCTGGACCGCATGACGAGCGCCCTGGGCACCCAGGTCTCGCCGCTCGGCCGCCGCGCCGCCGCCAAGCTGCGGGCCGCGCGGGGACTCACCCTCTGGTCCTACCGCCCCCGCCCGGCCGTCGCCGTCGTCGGAGTGGTCGTGCTCGCGCTGGTCGCGGGCGGCATGGGCGTCTTCGGCGGGTCCGGGGACGGCACCACCGCCGCCTCCGACGGCAGGAACGTCGGCCAGGGCAAGAAGATCACCATCGGCTACATCCCCTGGGACGAGGGCGTCGCCTCCACCTTCCTGTGGAAGGAGATCCTGGAGGAGCGCGGCTACGAGGTCGACACCAAGCAGTTCGACGCCGGACCGCTCTACACCTCCCTCGCGCAGGGCGACATCGACTTCCAGACCGACTCCTGGCTGCCGACCACGCACGCGGAGTACTGGAAGAAGTACGGCGAGCAGCTCGACGACCTGGGGTCCTGGTACGGCCCGACGTCCCTGGAGCTGAGCGTGCCCGCGTACATGAAGGACATCGACTCCCTGGCCGATCTCAAGGGCCGGGCGGACGAGTTCGGCGGCAGGATCACCGGCATCGAGCCGAGCGCCGGGATGATGGGCCTGCTCAAGAGCAAGGTGCTCAAGGAGTACGGGCTCGACAAGGAGTACGAGGTCGTCGACAGCTCCACGCCCGCGATGCTGGCCGAGCTGAAGCGCGCGTACGCCAAGAAGAAGCCGGTCGCCGTCACCCTGTGGTCGCCGCACTGGGCGTACAGCGACTACCGGCTGAAGAAGCTCAAGGACCCCAAGGGCGCCTGGGGCAAGGGCGACGGAGTGCACACCCTCTCCCGCAAGGGCTTCGCCCAGGGCGACCCGGTCGTCGCCAAGTGGCTCAAGGACTTCCGGATGACCGAGAAGCAGCTCACCGGTCTCGAGGCGGAGATCAACAAGGCGGGCAAGGGCAGGCAGCAGGACGCCGTGCGCGCCTGGCTGAAGCGGAACCCCGGTGTCGTCGACAAGCTGGCCCCGGTCAAGAGCGCCTCGGACGCCCCGGCCGAGGCGAAGCGCGCGGTGAACGTCGCCTGGTTCCCCTGGGACGAGGACGTCGCCGTCACCTACCTCTGGAAGAACGTCCTGGCCCGGCGCGGCTACACGCTGAACCTCAAGCAGATGGACGTCGGCCCCGTCTACACCGGCCTCGCGAGCGGTGACCTCGATGTCAACTTCGACGCGTGGCTGCCCTACGCGCAGAAGAACTACTGGGACAAGCACAAGGACGACCTCAAGGACCTGGGCACCTGGTACGAGCCCACGTCGCTGGAGGTCGCCGTGCCCTCGTACGTCAAGGGCGTGAAGTCCCTTGAGGACCTCAAGGGCAAGGCGGGCACCTTCGACGGGAAGATCATCGGAATCGAGCCGGGCACCGGCGAGATGAACCTCCTGAAGAAGAAGGTCCTGCCCGGCTACGGCCTGGACAAGGAGTACAAGGTCGTCGACGGCTCCACGCCCGCGATGCTGGCCGAGCTGAAGCGCGCGTACGCCAAGAAGGAGCCCGTCGCCGTCGTCCTGTGGTCCCCGCACTGGGCCTACAGCCAGTACGGCCTCACCAAGCTGAAGGACGACAAGAAGCTCTTCGGCGAGGGCAACACGATCCGCACGATCACCAACGAGAAGTTCCCCGCGCGGTATCCGCAGCTCACGAAGTGGATCAAGAACTTCAGGATGAGCGAGGACGAACTCGGCAGCCTGGAGGCCGAGATCAAGGACCGCGGCCAGGGGCACGAGGAGGACGCCGTCGCCGCGTGGCTCAAGGACCACCCGGACCTGGTGGAGCGGATGACCCCGCAGTAAACGCGGGCTTCGCGCCCGGCCGAGGCCGGTCGTCGAGGGGTGGGTCTCGCCGCACGGCTCCCGTG
>NZ_JBSGZN010000049.1:0-59420 GCF_053611025.1 Streptomyces sp. NPDC054842 | reverse complement strand
GGCGAGACCCACCCCTCGTGGCGTTCCCGCGGGCGCCGGCGTCTCCACCGACGGAATCCGGACAACCCCACAGCGGTACGCGGCCGCCGCGCCCCGCAGCCCCGGGGGACCGGCGGCGGCACAGGTGGGGACTCCCGGCCGGGGCCCGGCGGCGCCGTCCTCGTCCTGATCGCGGGCCGGTGCCCCCGCGGCGACGTCGGCGGCCGGCGGACGGACGCCCGCGTTCCCGCCACCGGACGGACCGGCCGCCCGCCTCGCGCCACCCACGGCGGCAGCCGCGCCTCCGCCGGTCCCCCGGCGGGCCTGTCCACCGGCCCGGGGGGCCCGCCCGGAGCTGCTGCCCAGCGTTTTCGTCCTCCGGGAGGACGCGGCGCCGGACTGGTCCGGACAGCATGTCGATTGGCGCGAACCGTGACCCCGGCGGTCCTCCCGCATGACGGCGATGTGACGGCCGCGTGAAACGGTTTGCCGAACATGCGTAGGGTGCAGACAACTCATCAGAAGCAGCGCGGTGGGGAAGTGGCCGGAAGCGGTGGACCGACGAGCGAAGGAGGGAGCCGGAGCTATGGGCGACCACAAAGAACAGCCCTTGCGGGTGGGCGCGGCCGTCCGGCGGCGGCGCCGGGCACTGGAGCTCACCCTCGCCGTCGTGGCCGAGCGCAGCGGCCTGTCGGTGCCCTTCCTCAGCCAGGTCGAGAACGAGCGTGCCCGGCCCAGCAGGCGCAGCCTGGAGCGGGTCGCAGGCGCCCTGGACACCACCGCGGGTGAACTGCTCGCCGCGGCCGACCCGGCGTGCAGTGTCGACGTCGTGCGCTCCGACGGTGCCGAACTCACCCCCGAAGCCCATGTGCGCCCCCTGGTGCGCGGTCACCACCAGTTGCACGCCACGGAGTTCACCGGCGACCACGACGCGGGCCGCGAACTCCAGCACCGCAACGACCAGTTGATGTACGTCGCGGACGGCGCCGTGGAGGTCGAGGCGGAGGGGCGGGCGCACCGTCTCGGGCGCGGCGACACCCTGTACCTGACGGGCGGCGTGCGGCACCGGTGGCGGGCGACCGTGCCGGACACCCGGGTCGTCGTCGTCGCCGTCGCCGACCACATCGACGCGGTGGAGGACCGGCACGCCTTCGGCGGCCGCTGACCGGCCGGTCCCTTCGTCCGCCGTCCCGGAACCTGGTGAGGAGACACCGTCATGACCGGCTCACGGGGCGCGGCGACCCGCGTGGTGTCGCTCGTGCCCTCGCTGACGGAGGCCGTCGCCGAGTCGCTGCCCGGCGCCCTCGTCGGCGCCACCGACTGGTGCACGCACCCGGCGGGCCTCGACGTCGCCCGGATCGGGGGCACCAAGAACCCCGACGTCGACGCGGTCCGCCGGCTCGCCCCCGACCTGGTCGTCGCCAACGAGGAGGAGAACCGGGAAACCGACCTCGCCGCCCTGCGCGCCGCCGGCGTCGAGGTCCTGGTCACCGAGGTGCGCGACGTGCCCGGCGCCTTCCGTGAGCTGGACCGCGTGCTGCGGGCCTGCGGGGCGAAGGGACGTCCGCGATGGCTCGACGAGGCGGAGGCGGCGTGGGCGGGGCCGCCGGGGTCGCTCGCGTGGGAGGGCGGCCCGTCACGCCGTACGACCGCCGTCGTGCCGATCTGGCGGCGGCCCTGGATGGTGCTCGGCCGGGACACCTTCGCCGGGGACGTGCTGGCCCGGCTGGGCGTGGACCATCTGTACGCGGAGCACGCCGAGCGCTACCCGCGCGTTCCCCTGGAGGACCTCCGCGCGGCGGGCCCCGACCTCGTGGTGCTGCCCGACGAGCCCTACCGCTTCACGGCCGAGGACGGGCCCGAGGCGTTCGCGGGAACCCCCTGCGCGCTCGTCAGCGGGCGCCATCTCACCTGGTACGGGCCCTCGCTGGCCGAGGCCCCGCGGGTCATCGGCGCGGCGCTGCGAGCAGCTCGCCGCTGACCAGCCCGCGCCCCGTCCGGACGGCGGCCACCGCCCAGGCCCCCACGAGCAGCGCGAACAGGGCGACCGCCAGGGCGTCGAACGCGACGAGCCCGGTGCGCCGGGCGAGCCCCTCCGCGCCCGTGACGCACGTCCCCACCGGGAAGGTGAACGCCCACCAGGTCATGGTGAACCGCATGCCCCGGCGCCGCGCCCGCAGCACCAGCGCGCCGGCCAGGCACAGCCAGAGCAGGGCGAACCCCATGACCGGTACGCCGTACAGGACCGCGAGGACCCCGAGGCCCCGCTCGTACGGGACCGGGACGGCTCCGGGGGCGTACCGGGCGAACTTGTCGACGGCGGTCGTGGACTGGCCGAGCGGACCGAGGACCAGGAACAGGGCCGGGGTCAGGGCGAGCGGGAGCGGCCCGGCGGACAGCAGGCGGGCGAAGACCAGCGGGAGCATCAGCGCGGTGGCCAGCAGGCTCAGGCCGAACAGCGCGACGCAGGCGAACAGGAGGCTCTCCCGGGCCTGTCCGGGCGGCAGGTGGGGCACCAGGAGCGGGCCCGCGGCGGCGGACACCATCGGCGCGACGACGGGCAGCAGCCACACCGGCGTGACCGAGCCGGGAGCGGCCCGGTGCCGGGTCACCATGAGGTACGGCACCGCCACCGCCGCGGCCAGCCCGACGGCCGTACCGGCGGTGAACAGCACCGCGTCGAGGGCGAGCGCCGCGCCGGTGCCGATCCAGCTCTCGCCGACGACGAGCGCGCCCCCGCCGACGGCGACCAGGGCCATCGCGAGGCAGCCGTAGAAGGACGCCACGGCGGGGTCGAGGAGATGTGCGCGGGCCTGGTCGCGGTGGTGGACCCAGTGCAGGGTCCGGGCGCCGAGCAGGACGGCGAGCGCGAGCAGTGAGAGCGTCCAGACGCCCGCGCAGACGGTCCGCAGCCCGGGGACGTGCCCGGGGAGTCCCGCCCCCGCCGTGGCCACGATCGCCGTGCCCATCACGCACGCGTACCAGTTCGGCCCCAGGTGCCGGACGGCGACCGCCCGCGGGCGGCGGGACTCGGCGGCGGGGAGGAGCGAGAGGGGCTGGGCTGCGGTGACCATGGGTCCACGGTGCCGCCGGGGCCGGCCCCCCACCAGGGACTATGCGTCTATGAGGACATAAGCTGGGTTTATGGGCGAGGAGCGTGGGCGTGATGGGAATGGCTGAGGAACCGCAGCCGGCGGGCGGAGCGGCGCAGCCGGCCGGCCTCGCGCACCGGGTGCCCGACCTCGGCGCGCTGGAGCTGCTGCTGGCCGTGGCGCGGCTGGGGAGCCTCGGCCGGGCCGCTCGTGAGTTGGGCATCACGCAGCCGGCGGCGAGCAGCCGGATCCGTTCCATGGAGCGGCAGCTCGGCGTCGCCCTGGTGGACCGCTCGCCGCGCGGCTCGCGGCTGACCGACGCGGGGGTACTGGTCACCGACTGGGCGCGGCGGATCGTCGAGGCGGCGGAGGCGTTCGACGCGGGCGCGCAGGCGCTGCGGGGCCGCCGTGACTCGCGGCTGCGGGTGGCGGCGAGCATGACGATCGCCGAGTACCTGCTGCCGGGATGGCTGATCGCGCTGCGCGCCCAGCGCCCCGGCACGGCGGTGTCGCTGCTCGCGGGCAACTCGGCGGCGGTCGCCGAACGGCTGCTGGCCGACGAGGCCGATCTGGGTTTCGTGGAGGGGCTGTCTGCCCCGGCCGGGCTGGACTCGGTGGTCATCGCGCACGACGACCTGATCGTGGTGGTGGCGCCGAGCCATCCGTGGGCCCGGCGGCGGGCTCCGCTGGCGGCGTCGGAGCTGGCGGCCACGCCCCTCATCCTCCGGGAGAAGGGCTCGGGCACCCGGCAGGTCCTCGACGCGGCTCTCGGCGGGCTGGCCCTGCCGCTGCTCGAACTGTCCTCCACGACGGCGGTCAAGGCGGCGGCGGTGAGCGGCGCGGGTCCCGCGGTGCTGAGCGAACTCGCCCTCGGCGAGGAACTGTCCTCCCACCGCCTGGTCGGCATTCCGCTGGCCGACGTGCGGCTGCACCGCTCGCTCCGCGCGGTGTGGCCCACGGGTCACCGCCCGACGGGCCCGGCGAGGGATCTGCTGACCCTGACCCGGAGCCGCGCCTAGGAAGCCCGCGGGGCCGTGCGAGGGGGCCTTCGGAGTCGCGCCCAGTAAGTCCGCGCGGCCGTGCCCGGGGAGTCTTCGCATTCGCGGCCAGAGGGCCCGCGCCGTGCCTGCGAGACCTTGGCGAGCGGATGTGCCTGCGCGTCGCTCGGGACGAGGCGGCCCGGGCCGGGGCGAGGCTGCCCTGCCTCGATGGTGACGCCGGTTCCGCCGGGGCGGTGGATCACCGCCTCCGTGAAGAGCGGGGCGCCCGGCGCCGACGCGGCGCACCCGTACGTCGCCGCCGTACGGGCCGATGGCCGGACCCAAGGGGCTCGCGGCGGCCGGGCGAGCGGATGAGTCGGCCGTCGCTCAGGACGAGGCGGCCCGGACCAGGGCCCGCATGACGCGGGGGTCCTCGCCCATCTCGGGGTGCCACTGCACCCCGAGCGCCCAGGAAGCGCCGGGGCGTTCGACCGCCTCGATCGTCCCGTCGTCCGCGTGGGCCGAGGCGATCAGGCCCTCGCCGAGGCGTTCCACCGCCTGGTGGTGGTACGCCGGTACGGCGGCGGGCTCGGGTACGGCGTCCGCGTAGCGGGTCCCGGGCACGGGCCACACCTCGTGCTCCCCGAAGACGCCGACGTCCTTCACGTGCCCCTCCAGGTGCTGCACGAGGGTGCCGCCGAGGGCCACGTTCAGCAGCTGCATCCCCCGGCAGATCCCCAGCAGCGGGGTCCCGGACGCCAACGCGGCCTCGATCAGCGCGAGTTCCCAGGCGTCCCGGGCATGTGCGGGCGGCCCCGTGAGCGGGGAGCGCTCGGCGCCGTAGCGGGCGGGGTCGACGTCCGGTCCGCCCGCCACGACCACGCCGTCCAGGCGGGCGACGGTCTGGGCGGCGTACGCCGGATCGTCCGGCGGCAGCATGACGGCGAGTCCGCCGGCCTCCCGCACCAGCCGCGGATAGCCGTCCGGCAGCAGCACGGCGTCGAGCGTCCACACGCCCCACCGCACACCGGTCTCGTAGTACGTACTCACGCCGATCAGCGGTCTGCCCACGCTGCCCTCCTCGTGCCGTCGTGCGGCGGGGCCCTCCCGCGCGGAAGGGACGCCTGCTCCGGGATTCAATGGAGCACGTTCATACCTTTGCGGGACGGGCGGAGGGAAAGCAAGTCCTGGCGGGCCGCCGGCGGATCACGTCAGGAAGCCGCGCAGCAGGGCCGCCGTCCCCGCGCAGTGCTCGCGCGCGATCTCCCGGGCCGCGTCCGCGTCCCCGTCCAGCACCGCCTCGACCAGGGCGATGTGCTGGCGCTGCGAGTGCTCCAGGTTGCGCACCAGCAGGGGGATGCAGTCGAGCAGGTCGTTGAGGCTCGCGCGCACGGCCGCGTACCGGGCCGCGAGCGAGGGCGAACCGGACAGCTCGGCGAGCGTGAGGTGCAGCAGGGTGTCCAGCCGCCGGTACTCCGCCAGCGGGGCGTCGTGCGTGCCGGCCAGCGCCCCGCGCAGCCGCGCCGCCTGCTCCGCGGTGAGGCGGTGGGTGGCGCAGAGCCCGGCCGCGCCCACCTCCAGGACCTCCCGGAAGCGCAGCACGTCCTCGATGTCGACCGCCCGGCTGCGGCGCCGCAGCTCGTCCTCGCCGGCCGCGTCGGTGCGCGCCCGCACGAACGTGCCGCCGTACCGGCCGCGCCGGGACTCGACCAGCCCTTCGTCCTGGAGCACCTTCAGCACCTCGCGCAGCGTCACCCGGCTGATCCCCAGCCGCTCCGCCAGCTCCCGCTCGGCCGGCAGCCGCTCGCCGCCGGGCACCAGGCCGAGCCGGACGACCTGCAGGATCTGTTCCAGCGCCTCCTCGAAGCCGTTGCCCGCCCGCACCGGCCGCAGCACCGGCGTCAGCCGGTCCGCGAAACCGCCCGCGTCACCGCCGGGATCCGTCTGCGACATCCGGCCGTGCCCCCTTCCCAACCAATGGTTCCCCGCAATACCTTATGGCTTCCGGCTGACCGAAGGAGGCCCTTCCCGTGGCAGACCGCACACCCCCGCTCGGTGTCGAGGAGCTGCACGCCCTCGTCGCGGGCGGTGAGATCGACACGGTCGTCCTGGCCTTCCCCGACATGCAGGGGCGGCTCCAGGGCAAGCGGTTCGCCGCACGCTTCTTCCTCGACGAGGTCCTGGAGCACGGCACCGAGGGCTGCAACTACCTGCTCGCCGTCGACACCGAGATGAACACGGTCGAGGGCTACGACATGTCCTCCTGGGAGCGGGGCTACGGCGACTTCGCCATGCACCCGGACCGCACCACCCTGCGCCGGGTCCCCTGGAACGAGGGCACCGCCCTGCTCATCGCCGACCTGGCCTGGGACGACGGCTCCCCGGTGGTCGCGGCGCCCCGCCAGATCCTGCGCCGCCAGCTCGACCGGCTCGCCGGACTCGGCTACACCGCCCGGGTCGGCACGGAGCTGGAGTTCATCGTCTTCAAGGACACCTACGAGCAGGCGTGGGACGCGCACTACCGGGGACTGACACCCGCCAACCAGTACAACATCGACTACTCGGTCCTCGGCACCGGCCGGATCGAGCCCCTGCTGCGCCGCATCCGCAACGAGATGCAGGCCGCGGGCCTGACCGTCGAGTCCGCCAAGGGCGAGTGCAATCCCGGCCAGCACGAGATCGTCTTCCGGTACGACGAGGCGCTCGTCACCTGCGACCAGCACGCCGTCTACAAGACGGGGGCCAAGGAGATCGCCGCGCAGGAGGGCGTCTCGCTCACCTTCATGGCCAAGTACGACGAGCGCGAGGGCAACTCCTGCCACATCCACCTCTCGCTGGCCGACCAGGACGGCGCCAATGCCATGGCGGGCGACGGGCCCGGCGGGATGTCCCAGGTCATGCGGCACTTCCTCGCCGGCCAGCTCGCCGCGCTCCGCGACTTCTCGCTGCTGTACGCCCCGAACATCAACTCGTACAAGAGGTTCCAGCCCGGCTCCTTCGCGCCGACCGCCGTCGCCTGGGGCCACGACAACCGCACCTGCGCCCTGCGCGTGGTCGGCCACGGCCGCTCGATGCGCTTCGAGAACCGGCTGCCCGGCGGGGACGTCAACCCGCACCTGGCCGTCGCCGGACTCGTCGCGGCCGGCCTGTACGGCGTCGAGCACGAGCTGGAGCTGCCGGAGCCCTGCACGGGCAACGCGTACACGGCCGACTACGACCACGTCCCCACCACCCTGCGCGAGGCCGCCGAGCTCTGGGAGAACAGCCCCATCGCCCGCGCCGCCTTCGGTGACGAGGTGGTCGCGCACTACCGCAACATGGCGCGGGTCGAGCTGGACGCCTTCGACGCCGCGGTGACCGACTGGGAGCTGCGCCGCTCCTTCGAACGCATGTGAGGCCCTCCGTGTCCGACACGTCCGACCAGTACGCAGGCCACGACACCGGGGAGGGCGAGCTGAGGGTCCTGAACCCCGCCACCGCCGAGGTCGTCGCCACCGTCCCGGCCGCCACCGCCGAGGACGTCGACGCCGCCGTCGCGCGGGCCACCCGCGCCCAGGCCCGCTGGGCCGCCCTCGCGCCGGGCGAACGCGCCCGCCTGCTGCGCCGGTTCGCGGCGGTCGTCGACGGCCGTCTCGAAGAGCTGGCCCGGCTGGAGGTCCGCGAGGCCGGTCACGTCATCGGCAACGCCCGCTGGGAGGCGGGCAACGTCCGCGACCTCCTCGACTACGCGGCCGGGGGAGTGGAGCGGCTGATGGGCCGTCAGATCCCGGTCCCCGGCGGCCTGGACATCACCCTCCTCGAACCGCTCGGCGTCGTCGCGGTCATCGCGCCGTGGAACTTCCCGATGCCGATCGCCGCCTGGGGCACGGCCCCCGCGCTCGCCGCGGGCAACGCGGTCGTCCTCAAACCCGCCGAGACCACCCCCCTCACCGCCCTCCGGCTCGCCGAACTCGCCCTGGAAGCGGGCCTGCCCGAGCACCTCTTCCAGGTCCTCCCGGGGACGGGCCCGGTCGCGGGCAACGCCCTCGTCGAGCACCCGGGCGTCGCCAAGGTCGTCTTCACCGGGTCGACGGCCGTGGGCAGACAGGTGCTGGCGAAGGGAGCCGCCCACCTGAAGCGCGTCACCCTCGAACTCGGCGGCAAGAGCCCCAACATCGTCTTCGCCGACGCCGACATCGACGCCGCAGCGGCCGCCGCCCCCATGTCCTTCCTCGACAACTCCGGCCAGGACTGCTGCGCCCGCACCCGCATCCTCGTGCAGCGCCCCGCGTACGACCGCTTCCTCGAACTCCTCGCGCCCGCCGTCGAATCGGTGACCGTCGGCGACCCGGCCGACGAGCGGACCGCGATGGGCCCGCTGATCTCCCGGAGACAGCTGGACCGCGTGCGGTCCTACGTCCCCGCCGACGCCCCCGGCATCCGCGGCAAGGCGCCCGAGGGCCCCGGCTTCTGGTTCCCGCCGACCGTGCTCACCGGCGTGGCCCCGGACGCCCGGGTGGCCGTGGAGGAGGTCTTCGGGCCGGTCGCCGTCGTCCTCCCCTTCGAGGACGAGGCCGACGCGGTCCGCCTCGCCAACGCCACCGAGTACGGCCTGGCCGGCTCCGTCTGGACGCGGGACGTCGGACGGGCGCTGCGCGTCTCGCAGGCCGTCCGCGCCGGCAACCTGTCCGTCAACTCCCACTCCAGCGTCCGCTACTGGACTCCCTTCGGCGGTTTCAAGCAGTCGGGGATCGGCCGTGAACTCGGCCCCGACGCCCTCACCGCCTTCACCGAGACGAAGAACGTCTTCATCAGCACGGAGGGCCCCGCACAGTGACCGCATCGACTGACGCACCCGTCTGCCGCCGACTCGTCGGCCGTACCGCCGTCGTCACCGGTGCCGGCAGCGGCATCGGACTCGCCACCGCGCGCCGGCTCGCCTCCGAGGGCGCCCACGTCGTCTGCGGCGACGTCGACGAGACAAGCGGCAAGGCGGCCGCCGAGGAGACCGGCGGGATCTTCGTGAAGACCGACGTCACCGACCCCGACGAGGTGGAGGCGCTGTTCCGGGCCGCGTTCGACACCTACGGCTCGGTCGACATCGCGTTCAACAACGCGGGCATCTCCCCGCCCGACGACGACTCCATCCTGGACACCGGCCTGGAGGCGTGGAAGCGGGTCCAGGAGGTCAACCTCACCTCCGTCTACCTGTGCTGCAAGGCGGCCATCCCCTACATGCGCCGCCAGGGCAAGGGCTCCATCATCAACACGGCGTCCTTCGTGGCCCGGATGGGCGCGGCCACCTCGCAGATCTCCTACACCGCGTCCAAGGGCGGCGTCCTCGCCATGTCCCGTGAGCTGGGCGTGCAGTTCGCGCGCGACGGCATCCGGGTGAACGCCCTGTGCCCCGGCCCGGTCAACACCCCGCTGCTGCGCGAGCTGTTCGCCAAGGACCCGGAGCGGGCCGCGCGCCGGCTCGTGCACATCCCCGTCGGCCGCTTCGCCGAGGCCGACGAGATCGCCGCGGCGGTCGCGTTCCTCGCCAGTGACGACTCCTCGTTCGTGAACGCCACCGACTTCCTGGTCGACGGCGGCATCTCGGGCGCGTACGTCACGCCTCTCTGACCGGGCGGCCCGCCCCGTGTACGGTCCACATTCCATGCGATACCGACACGTTCTCGTGTGGACCACGGTCGCGGCCGCCGCGCTGGCGGCCGCGCCGGCCGCCGGCGCGGCACCGGCCGACCCGCGCCCGCCCTGCCCGCGGCTCTCCCGGCACCTGCCCTGGTACGGCGACAACCGCGCCCACCTCCAGCGGGTCGTCGACGAGCGGGGCAGCTGTGCCGGGCGGGGCGGCCACCCCGTCGCCGCCTTCGACTGGGACAACACCGTCACCAAGAACGACGTCACCGACGCCACCATCTCCTGGGCCCTGCGGCACGACAGGATCCTGCGCCCGAGGAGCTGGCGCGACACCAGCGCATGGCTCACCGGTGCAGCCGACAGCGCCCTCAGCGCGGCCTGCGGCACCGACGTGCCGGCGGGCGCGCCCCTGCCGACGTCCACGCGGCCCCGCTGCACCGACGAGATCGTGGAGATCCGCGAGACCGGCAGGACGATGAGCGGCGCCGCGGCCTTCGCCGGGCGGTGGGACCACCGGCGCACCGTGCCCCAGTACGCCTGGGTGCCCCAGCTGTTCGCCGGGCACACCGTCGCCGAACTCTCCTCGTACGCCCGCCGGGCGCGGGCCGAGGCGCTCGCCGCACCCGTCGGCGCGACCCGCACCCTGGGCACCCACACCGTCCCCGCGTACGTCCGCTACTACGACCAGCAGCGCGACCTGATCCGCACCCTGCGCCGGGCCGGGTTCGACGTCTACATCGTCTCGGCCGGCTCCGAACCCGTCACCGAGGTCTGGTCGCGCGGCGTCGGCGTCGACGCACGGCACACCATCGCCATCCGCTCCGTCCTCGACCGGCACGGCCGGATCACCACCTGGAACCAGGGCTGCGGCGACGTACCGGAGAACCGGGGCGAGGCCATCCCGTACATCGACGGCAAGCGCTGCTGGATCAACCAGGAGATCTACGGCGTCGAGGGCGCCGCGGCCTGGGAGCGCCAGGACCGGCGGCACCGCCCGGCGATCGCCGGCGGGGACGCCGACACCGACGTCACCTTCGTCGGCGACGCCACCGGCGCGCACCTCGTCCTCAACCGCAACAAGAGCGAGGTCATGTGCCGGGCGTACGACGACGCCGACGGGCGCTGGGTCGTCAACCCGATGTTCATCGACCCCCTTCCGCCGAAGCCGGACCCGTACCCGTGCTCCACGAGCGCGTACAACGAACCGGACGGCGCCCGGGGACCCGTCCCGCGGGAGGACGGCTCGGTCGTGCCCGACCAGGAGGACGCCGTCCACTGAGCCCCGTGTACCGGTGTCCGCGTCACGTCCTAGAGTGCCGGGATGAGCATGACGCCCCCGCCCGGCTGGTACCGCGACCCGTCCTATCCGCTCACCGAGCGCTGGTGGGACGGGACCGCGTGGACCGACCACCGGCGTCAGCCGGAGGCCCTCCCCGAGCCGCTCGCCCGGCCGGTGCCCGCCTCGGGGAGCGGTTCACGCCGGGCCGGAGTCGTCGCGCTCACCACCGCCGGAGCCGTCCTGGTCGCCTCGATCGTGACGGGCGCCGTGCTCCTCGGCCGGGACGACGACGGCGGCGGCACGCAGAGCAGGACCGCGCCGGGCAGCGCCTCGCCCACCTCCGTCCCCACCGGCACCTCGCCAAGCCCGTCCGCGAGCACCGCCGGTGACCCGACCGTCGTCGTGGACGAACTCAACGGCATCACGCTGCCGTTGGTCGACGGCTGGGTGAAGGCCGAGAACGTGTCCGAGGACGACGTCGTCATGACCACACCGGGCACCTACGAGTGTCCCGGCGACCCCGGTCTGTGCCGGCACGGCAGGGTCGTCTCACGCACGGTCACCGCCAACGACGAGAAATCACCCAAGGCGCTCGCGGAGAACGACATCGAGGACGCGGCGAACAGCGCCTACGACCGCGACCAGCTCGACAAGCGCCCGTACCGGGGCATCACGTCGCACGAGGTGGTGAAGGCAGGCTCGGTGGCCGTCGCGGGCCGGGCCGGGTACTTCGTGCGCTGGCGGGTCAGGACCGGGGTCGGGCCGGGCGGCTACGTGGAGTCGCTGGCCTTCCCCTCCAGCACCGGCTCCCAGTCGCCGGTCATCGTCCGCTTCGCCTTCGACGCCGGGGACGGGGGACCGCCCGTCTCCGACATGGACGAGATCACCAGGGGCATCCGGCCGGTCGGGGACGCGGACACCGGCGGGGGAGTGGGCAGCAGCATCGGGCCCGGCCGATAGCACCTCCGGGAGCGGGCCGGGTCGAGCCCGTCGACGGGGAGTTCGAACCGGTCGGGACTGCGCGGAGCCGAGCCTGACCCGGACCGGACGAACACCCCGCGCCAGGAACCGGGTTGGGGATCAGGCCAGGTCACGCCGGGCCAGGTGAGTTCAGGCCACGTCGGTCCGTGTCAGAGGAACGTCTGCCCTTCCCCGCGGTACGTCGGGACGGCCGCCGTCACGGAGTCGCCCTCCACCAGGTGCAACTCCTCGAACCGCTCGCACAGTTCGCCCGCCTTGGCGTGCCGGAACCACACCTTGTCGCCGATGAGCAGATCGTCCGCGGGCGAGCCCAGCAGCGGCGTCTGCACCTCGCCGGGCCCCTCCTGGGGGTCGTACCGCAGCCCCTCGGGCAGGTACGGCACCGGCAGCCGGTCGGCCCCGGGGGCGCCCGACGCCGGGTAGCCGCCGCCCAGCACCGTGACGACCCCGACACCCGGCCTGCGGACCACCGGCTGCGCGAACAGGGCAGCCGGACGCCCGCTGAACGACGTGTAGTTGTCGAAGAGACGCGGCACGTACAGTCCCGACCCCGCCGCGATCTCGGTCACCGCGTCCTCGGCCGCGGTGTGCTGCACGCTGCCCGTGCCGCCGCCGTTGACGAACTCCAGGCCGGGCGCGACGGCCCGCACCGCGCGCACCACGTCGGCGCGCCGCTCCGCGAGTTCCCTGCGGGCGGCGGTCTGCATGAGCCGGATGGCGCGCGACCGCACCGGCCGCCCGGCGAGCGAGTCGCCGACACCGGCGATGTGCCCCTCGTACGCCATGATCCCCACGAGCTCGAAACCGGGCCGCCGGACCACCGCGCGGGCCAGCTCGGCGACCTGGGCGGCCGAATACAGCGGCGAGCGGCGCGCCCCGACCCGGACCCGGCCGCCGAGCAGCTTGAACGAGGTGTCCAACTCCAGGCAGACCCGGACGACTTCGGTGCCGCCCTGCCGTGCGGCGTCGATCAGGTCGAGCTGAGCGATGTCGTCGATCATGACGGTGACGGCCGCCGCGAGCTTCGGGTCGGCCGCCAGCTCGGCGTAGCCCGTCCGGTCCGCCGAGGGGTAGGCGAGCAGGACGTCGTCGAAGCCGGAGCACGCGAGCCACAGGGACTCGGCCAGCGTGAACGACATGATGCCCGCGAAGCCGTCCCGCGCCAGGACCCGTTCCAGCAGGGCCCGGCAGCGCACGGACTTGCTGGCCACGCGGATCGGCTTGCCCCCCGCCCGGCGGACGAGGTCGTCGGCGTTCGCGTCGAAAGCCCCCAGGTCCACGATCGCGACGGGGGCGTCGAGGTGAGCGGTGGCCCGGTCGTAGCGGGCCCGGTCTGCGGCGCGGACGGTCATGAACGAAGCCTGCCAGACAGGATTACCGCAGGGTAGGGGGACGTTCCGGGCAGATGCCCCGGGCCTGCGGACTGGTTCCCTCCGGGCCCGCGTCAACCCGTAGAGTGACGCGCACGCAGGGAGGAACGGCCTTGCCCGGGCCGGTCGCGGCCGGGGTGACGGTGCGTCCGCACGGGTATGCCTGACCGTGCCGGACGAGCTCCTCCCGGCACGTGTGAAGCGACCCGCACGATCTCCGACGCGGGCCGAGGGCCCGGGACGAGGATCGGGGGGTGCATGAGCACGGAAGCGCGCCGCGCGTCCATTCCCCCGCGCCCGCCGTCGCCGCCCCGCCCGCCGTCGCCCCCCGGCGAGGACTTCACCGCGGACGACACCCCGGTGCCGCCGCCCGGCCCGGACTCCGCGTCCGCCGTCCCGCCGGTGCCCTCCTCCCGCCCCGGTACCCCGCTCCGTCCCGGCACGGCGGCGGCCCCGCCCCCGCCTCCCTACCGGCCCCGCACCCCGGCGCCCGCCCCGGTCGGGACCGCCGAGCCGGGCCGCCGGCCCGCGCCCGCCCCGGGAGACCCGTCCCGGCCCGGCGGGCGCCCGGCGCCCGCCCCCGGGTTCCCGCCCCCGCCGGGACAGGCGCCGACGAACCCCGCCGCGAGGCCGTCCGCGGGAGATACCGCCGCCCGGCGGCCCGCCTCCGCCGACGGGCCGCGGACGCCGCGGAGCCGTCCGGAGGCCGCGGCGGCCGGCACCCCGACGACGCCGGCCACGACCCCGCCCCCGCCGCCGGCCTCGGCACGCTTCCCCGACGCACCCCCCGCGGGCGCCGCCGGGACGGACCACCGCCTCCGCCGGAACGGCATGCCCACGCCCCCCGCCGCACCGCCCCGGCGTACCGCCGTACCCGAGGACGCCCCCGGCGAGACCACCCGGCGGCTGCGCCCCCTGCGCGACCACGATCCCCGCGACGGCGCGGCGCCGTCCGCGGCCGTTCCCGCCGCCCGCCGCCCGGACCCCTCGCAGGGGCGTCCCCACGTGTCGTTCGGGGAGCCCGAGACGTACGACGACACCGCGCGCCGGCAGCGGCGGACCCGCCCCCGGGTCCTCACGGCCGCCGCCTGCGCCGTCCTCGGGCTCGGGCTCATCGGCGGTGCCGCGACCGGGAGCTGGCTCACCGGCGACAGCGCGGCGGAAGCCGGATCGCCGGGCGCGTTCGCGGCCGCCGGGAACCTCTGGCACGGCATCCCCGTCGACGGGCTCTTCCCGCCCGTGGTGAAGGGCGACGGCGCGGGACCCGGCGGCGCCGACCGCACGTGGACCCGGATAGCCGTCGCCCCGGACAGCGGCTGCCAGGACGCCTTCGACCCGCTGCTGCGCAAGGCACTCGCCCCCGTCGGCTGCCTGCGGCTCCTGCGCGCCACCTACACGGACGCCACCCGCAGCCACCTCACCACCGTCGGGCTGCTGTTCACGAAGGCCGACGCCGCGGGCATGACCTCCCTGAAGAACCGGTTCCAGCGGGAGCGCCTGGACCGGCGCGCCGACCTGATGCCCCGCCCGTACGCCGCGAAGGGCACCGCGGCCCAGGGCTTCGGCGACCGGCAGCGCGCCTCCTGGACGGTGTCGGTCCTCACCGACGCCCCCGTCGTCGTCTACGCGGTCTCCGGATTCGCCGACGGCCGCACCGTCGCCACCCCGCAGCCCGCGCCCGACGCCACCGCGTCCGGAGCCACCACGGCCCCCGCCCAGGCCGGCCTCGGCCACGAGGCGCAGGGCCTCGCCGACCGCGTCGAGCGCGGCCTGCGCAAGAAGGTCACCACGGTCACCAGGAGGCCGTCGTGAACCGCGCCTCCGGCCGCCTCCTCACCGTGCTCCTCGCCGGCTCGCTGGCGCTGCTGCCGTCCACCGGCGCCCACGCCGACGGCATACGGGCCCAGCAGTGGGCCCTCGACGCCCTGCACACCGAGCAGGCCTGGCGCACGACGAAGGGCGCCGGGATCACCGTCGCCGTCCTCGACACCGGCGTCGACGCCCAGCACCCGGACCTGGCGGGCAACGTGCTCACCGGCAAGGACATGGTCGGGTTCGGCGCCCGCCGCGGCGACCGGTCCTGGGCCCGGCACGGCACCGCCATGGCCGGCATCATCGCCGGCCACGGACACGGCGCGGGCAACGGCGACGGGGTCATGGGCATCGCCCCCGAGGCGAAGATCCTCCCCGTGCGCGTCATCCTCGAAGACGGCGACTCCGCCCGCGGCAAGGCCCGCAACACCCGCGGCAACGCCCTCGCCGAGGGCATCCGCTGGGCCGCCGACCACGGCGCCGACGTCATCAACCTCTCCCTCGGCGACGACTCCAAGTCCGCCCATCCCGAGCCCGCCGAGGACGAGGCGGTGCAGCACGCCCTGAAGAAGGGCGCCGTGGTGGTGGCCTCGGCCGGCAACGGCGGCGAGAAGGGCGACCACATCTCGTATCCGGCCGCGTACCCCGGTGTCATCGCGGCCACCGCCGTCGACCGGGCCGGCACCCGCGCCCCGTTCTCCACCCGCCGCTGGTACGCCACCGTCAGCGCCCCGGGCGTCGACGTCGTGATCGCGGACCCCGACGACCGGTACTACGAGGGCTGGGGCACCAGCGCCGCCTCCGCGTTCGTCTCCGGAGCCGCCGCGCTGGTCAAGGCCGCCCACCCGGGGCTCGCACCCGCCCAGGTCAAGCAGCTCCTGGAGGACACCGCCCGCAACGCGCCCGACGGCGGCCGCGACGACTCCCGCGGGTTCGGCTTCGTCGATCCCGCCGCCGCCATCGAGGCGGGCGGCCGGCTGGAACCGGAGGGACTGCGCTCGGCGGCGTACGGCCGGCGGTACTTCGGCCCGGGTCCCGACGCGGCCGGGGAAGGCGACTCCTCCGGCTGGGCGGGGCCGCTCGCCGGCGGCCTCGGCGCGGTGCTGCTCGCCGCCGCGGTCGTCCTGTGGCGCGGCCGCAGGAACAGCCACGGGTACGACTCCTAGCTTCCGTCCGCCCGCACGGGGGACGCGCTATCCGCCGGTCCGCCGGAACGCCGAGACCGCCGCCTTCGCCGCCGCCTCGACCAGCGAAACGCCCCTCTCCTTCGTGGTGTTGCCGTCCGACAGCACCGCCACCAGGTAATCGTGCCCGTCGGCCGTGACCCGCCCGATGCTGTTGATGTCCCACCGGCCCGTCGAACTCCGCGGCAGCCAGCCGTTCTTGAGCGCCCAGTCCGACCCGGAGGCCGGGGAGGCGGCCGCCGAGACACCCCAGTCCTGGCCGGCGGCCGTCGAGCCCATCAGCTCCCGGAGATACGTCCGCGAGGCGTCGCTCAGTTCCGAGTCGTCCCCGAACACCTGCCGGAGCAGCACGAGTTGGTCGGCCGCCGTGGTCCGGGTCAGCCCCCACAGCCCACCGTCCCCGGCCTTCGTCCCGGTCAGCCCGAGGCGCTCGTTCGCCGCGTCCAGCCCGGCCGCCCCGCCGATCGCGCCCCACAGTGCCGTCGCGGACGCGTTGTCGCTGTGCTCGATCATCGCGGCGGCGTACGTCCGCTCCGCCGCGGTCAGCCGGCGCCCGGCGTCCTGAGCCCGGAGCAGCAGGGCCGCCAGGATGTCCACCTTGACGATGCTGGCCGTGTCGAAGGTGCCGTCCCGGTACGCCGCGCTCTCACCCGACTCCAGGTCCAGCACGGCCAACGACACGTCGGCGCCGTCCTCGACGCCCACCCGCCGCATGGCCGCCGCCAGCAGCGCGTCCCGGTCCGCGGAGGGCTCCGCCACAGGTGCCACCGACGCCTCCTCACCGGCCGCCCGCGACGCCGGGGTCGCCGCCGAGGACGATACGGCGCCGGTGCCCGCGTGCGCGCCGCCCCTCATGAAGACGGTCCCCGCCCCGGTGACACCCACCACCACGGCGGCGGCCACCACGGCGTACGGCAGGACGCGCCGGGGCGCACGGGCACGGCGGCGGGAGCGGGGAGACCTCATGCCCGCGATGCTGGCCGTGCGGACTGTGCGTACCGTCAGCGGGACGTTAGATGTGTGTCAGGGAATCCTGAGAAACCCGTGAGCGGTGTGAACACCGCGTTACCAGGGCCGCGGAAGCGCGGCGCCGTCCCACCGATAGGGTCGGTGACCGTGGCGAACAAGAACATTCCCGACTCCGGCTTCCCCGACGACGACGGCTCCGCCGACCCCCGGCTCGCCGCGGCACTCGCGGCCTGGGCGGAGGACCGCGGCGCGGAGTCCCCGGTCCTGGAGGCACTCAAGGGCGCCCGGCTGCTGGTGCCCGTCGTCGCCGTCCTCGGCGAGGTGGAGGAGGACGAGAACGGCCTGCGCCACGAGAAGACCAGCGACATGGCGGTGCCGACCCTGAAGGCCGGGAACCGCACGGCCCTGCCCGCGTTCACCTCCACCGAGTCCCTCGCCCGCTGGGACCCGCAGGCCCGCCCCGTCGCCGTACCGCTGCACCAGGCCCTGCGGGCCGCGGCGCACGAGAAGGCCGACACGCTGCTGCTGGACCTGGCCGGGCCGGTGCCCTACGAGCTGACCGGCCCCGCGCTGCTCGCGCTCGCCGAGGGGCGGACCAGCACGGACCCCCTGCGCGACCCGGCCGTCGCCGAGGCCGTACGGACGGCGCTCGCGGCCGAGCCCGCCGTGCTCCGCGCCCACCTCGGCCCGGGCCGGGCGGACGGCACCCTGGCCCTGGTCCTCGATCCGTCCGCGGCGCCCGCCGAGGCCGCCCGTGCGATCGCCGAGCGGCTGGCGGGCGACGAGACACTGAGGGCCCGCCTGGTGCGCGGCCTCGACCTGGCACTGCTGCCGGCCGGGGCGACGCCGCCGGGCGAGCCCCTGTACGTACGAGAGGTGTGAGTCAGCCGTAGACGGGGCCCGTGTACTTCTCGCCCGGGCCCTGTCCCGGCTCGTCCGGGACGAAGGACGCCTCGCGGAACGCCAGCTGGAGCGACTTCAGGCCGTCCCGCAGCGGCGCGGCGTGGAAGGAGCTGATCTCGGTGGTGCTCGCGTCGAGCAGGCCGGCCAGCGCGTGCACCAGCTTGCGGGCCTCGTCCAAGTCCTTGTGCTCGTCGCCCTCCTCCGTCAGACCGAGCTTCACGGCGGCGGCGCTCATCAGGTTGACGGCGACCGTCACGATCACCTCGACCGCGGGGACCTCGGCGATGTCGCGGGCCATGGTGTCGAAGTCGGGGTTCTGGGGAGGGGTGTCACTCATGGCCCCCACGATAGGTCCACGGCGGCCCGGTCCCGTACTCAGCCCCGTCCCGCCCGTCCGGCCGCCCGCCGGGGCCGCGGCGGACGGCCCGGTCCGCCTCGGTTAGCCGTGCCCGGCCGAAGCTGCTAACCTTGTGTAACGACCGGTCGGACACCTATGTGCTCCGGCCCACAAGTGGAGGCTCCGATCTCCCACCCGACTGTCCTCCGGGACGGCGGGTCACCCGGTCAGGCGGTCCCCATCGTTCCGTACGGACGATGGAGTCGCCCGAAGTGCGCCCCGCGGTAGACCGCGGCGGTGCTCCGGTAGCCGTTGGAGCCCCGCCTGTGTCCCGTCAGGGGCATTTTTCATGCCCCGCGGCGGTTGGTCGAAGTGTCATCAGAGACATACGCGGCTGTCCGCCAGACCGCCGTGTGGTGCTACCGAGGAGGATCCATCAGCGCCGAGCCCCGCATCAACGACCGGATTCGCGTTCCCGAAGTGCGACTTGTCGGTCCTAGCGGCGAGCAGGTCGGGATTGTTCCGCTTGCCAAGGCCCTTGAGCTTGCTCAGGAGTACGACCTCGACCTGGTCGAGGTGGCGGCGACAGCTCGCCCGCCCGTCTGCAAGCTCATGGACTACGGGAAGTTCAAGTACGAGTCGGCCATGAAGGCCCGTGAGGCGCGCAAGAACCAGGCGCACACGGTCATCAAGGAGATGAAGCTCCGGCCGAAGATCGACCCGCACGACTATGACACGAAGAAGGGTCACGTCGTCCGGTTCCTCAAGCAGGGCGACAAGGTCAAGATCACGATCATGTTCCGTGGTCGCGAGCAGTCCCGGCCGGAGCTCGGCTACCGACTGCTGCAGCGTCTCGCTTCGGACGTCGAGGACCTCGGGTTCGTCGAGTCGAGCCCGAAGCAGGACGGCCGGAACATGATCATGGTTCTCGGTCCGCACAAGAAGAAGACCGAGGCGATGGCCGAGGCCCGTGAGGCCCAGGCGGCTCGCAAGGCGGAAGCGAAGGCCAACCCGGGCAAGTCGCAGAACGCCGCGGAGAGCGACGTCGAGGGTGAGGACATCACCACCGGCGCCGAGACCGCCGAGGCACCGGCCGAGGCGTCCGCCGAGGCCTGATCCCGGGGCGACGGCCCCGGAGCCCCCAGGACGACAGTCCGGGAGCCCCGGGAACGCGGTCCAGGGATGCCAACCCATACACATGACGTTCCTGTGTGCCCGGTTTCACGACCGGGCACCGGAGCGCCACTGACGAGGAGAGAACGGCGCTATGCCGAAGAACAAGTCGCACAGCGGTGCCAGCAAGCGCTTCAAGATCACCGGCTCCGGCAAGGTGCTCCGCGAGCGTGCCGGCAAGCGCCACCTGCTCGAGCACAAGTCGTCGCGCCTGACGCGCCGCCTCACCGGCAACGCCGAGATGGCCCCGGGCGACGCCAAGAAGATCAAGAAGCTTCTCGGCAAGTGACGCGGCGGCGCCCACGCGCCGTACGTCTGGACCGGGACCCCATCTATTCCGGGCCGTGTGACCACCTCCACGGCCCCGCTACAAGGAGTTAAACAAGTGGCACGCGTCAAGCGGGCAGTCAACGCCCACAAGAAGCGCCGGGCGATCCTCGAAGCGGCCTCCGGCTACCGCGGTCAGCGTTCGCGCCTGTACCGCAAGGCCAAGGAGCAGGTCACCCACTCGCTGGTCTACAACTACAACGACCGCAAGAAGCGCAAGGGCGACTTCCGTCAGCTGTGGATCCAGCGCATCAACGCCGCTGCCCGCGCCAACGGCATCACCTACAACCGCTTCATCCAGGGTCTGAAGGCCGCCAACATCGAGGTGGACCGCAAGATCCTCGCGGAGCTGGCCGTCAACGACGCCAACGCGTTCGCCGCGCTCGTCGAGGTCGCCCAGAAGGCGCTCCCCTCGGACGTCAACGCGCCGAAGGCCGCCTGACGCTCGACGCCGGCTCGAACCGGTAGTGCATCGGACCCGCAGGCCGTCACGGCCTGCGGGTCCGCCTGCGTCCGGGGGCCCCGCGCCCCGGGCACACCGGCCCCGCCCCGCCCGCGGCCGGGACTGCGTACCCGCCGTCCCGGGCAGGCGTACCCGCCGTGCCGGTGAGACTCCGCCACCCTCCCTGTCGTGTCGTGAACCCCGAAGGTGAACCCATGCCCGCCGCCCCCGAGTCGATCTCCCCGCGCTCGCCGCGTGTGTCCGCCGCCCGGCGGCTGGCCCGGCGGAACTTCCGGGGCAAGGACCGGCTGTTCCTCGCCGAGGGACCGCAGGCCGTGCGCGAGGCGGCCGCGCACCGGGCCGGCGGCGACGCCACGCTCGTGGAGCTCTTCGCCACCGTCGAGGCGGCCGAGCGGTACGCCGACATCGTCGGCGACGCCCGGGCCGCGGGCGCCCGGGTGCACCTCGCCGACGAGGACGTGATCGCGGACATCTCCACCACCGTCACCCCGCAGGGGCTCGTCGGCGTCTGCCGGTTCCTGGACACCCCCTTCGAGGACATCCTCGCGGCCCGGCCGAAGCTCGTCGCCGTCCTGGCGCACGTCCGCGACCCGGGGAACGCCGGAACCGTACTGCGGTGCGCGGACGCGGCGGGCGCCGAGGCCGTCGTGCTCACCGACGCCTCTGTCGACCTCTACAACCCCAAGGCCGTACGGGCGTCGGTCGGCTCGCTGTTCCACCTGCCCGTCGCCGTGGGCGTGCCCGTGGAGCGGGCCGTCCAAGGACTCAAGGACGCCGGGGTGCGCATCCTCGCCGCCGACGGGGCGGGGCAGGACGACCTCGACGACGAACTGGACAAGGGCACCATGGGCGGGCCCACCGCCTGGGTCTTCGGCAACGAGGCGTGGGGGCTCCCGGAGGAGACCCGCGCGCTGACGGACGCCGTCGTGCGCGTCCCCATCCACGGAAAGGCGGAGAGTCTGAACCTCGCGACCGCCGCCGCCGTATGTCTGTACGCGTCCGCCCGTGCACAGCGCGCCTCCGGAGGGTGCCGCTCCGTCACCGGGGGCTAGTAGGGTGACGGGCTCGGGGGCCCTCTGCGCCAGACGAGAGGTGGGGTACGGGGATGGGTGTCGGCACGCGGGGGGCACGGGACGTGCGGGGCACGCCCGCGGCCCGGCGCGGTGATCCCGCCGAACTCGGAGCCGGGCCGGACATCGGTCCGGACGACCTGCCGGACGGACTCGTCGTCGCCGACGAGCACGGCCGCGTGATCTGCTTCAACGCCGCGGCCGCCCGGATCACCGCGGTGCCCGCCGCCGAGGCCCTCGGACGCCGCCTGGAGCGGGCCCTGCCGCTGGAGGACCTCGAAGGCCGCCGCTGGTGGCAGCTCACCGACCCGTACGGCGGCCTGGCGATCCGGGTCGGCCAGCCCGAACGGAACCTGCTGCTGCCCGGCGGCCGCGAGGTGCTCGTCTCCGCCCGCTACGTGCGCACCCGGCCCACCGGTCCCGTCCGCCGCGTGATCGTCTCCCTGCGCGACACCGAGGCCCGCCGCCGCACCGAGCGCAGCCACGCCGAGCTGATCGCCACCGTCGCCCACGAGCTGCGCTCCCCCCTCACCTCCGTCAAGGGGTTCACGGCGACCCTGCTCGCGAAGTGGGAGCGCTTCACCGACGACCAGAAGAAGCTGATGCTGGAGACCGTCGACGCCGACGCGGACCGCGTCACCCGGCTCATCGCCGAGCTGCTCGACATCTCCCGCATCGACTCCGGACGCCTCGAAGTGCGCCGCCAGCCCGTCGACATCGGCGCCGCCGTGGGCCGCCACATCCAGGCGTACGTGGCCGCCGGCCAGCCCGCCGACCGCTTCCTGCTGCGCATCGAGCATCCGCTGCCCGCGCTGTGGGCCGACCCCGACAAGGTCGACCAGGTCCTCAGCAACCTGCTGGAAAATGCCGTGCGCCACGGCGAGGGAACCGTCACCATCGACGTCACGCCCTCGGCGTCCCCGCGCGAAGGGGAGGACGCCGGTACGTCGGTCACCGTGAGCGACGAGGGCACCGGCATCCCGGAGGAGTCCATGAACCGCGTCTTCACCCGCTTCTGGCGGGGCAGCAAGCGCGGCGGCACCGGGCTCGGGCTCTACATCGTCAAGGGCATCGTCGAGGCCCACGGCGGCACCATCACGGTCGGCCGCGCCCCCGGCGGCGGCGCCGAGTTCCGATTTACGTTGCCCGTGGGCACCCCGGCGTACCTCCTGTAGCGCCGAGAGGGCCCCACGGGCGCCGTCGTACCGAGCCCGCCCGGACGCCCAGTCGGGGAGAGGCTCCCACCCCCGTTAGACTCGGCCTTTGGCACCTTTGCGTCCCCGTTTCAGGGACGATGCGTCCCCCGAGTCGGGACGGGGACCATCCGCCAGCCAACCGGAAGCACGGGAAGAGATGTCGGCACCGAATAAGTCGTACGACCCTGTAGAGGTCGAGGCCTTGAAACCGGAAGAGATCGAGCGCATGCGGGACGAGGCGCTCGCCGCCTTCGCGGCCGCCGGCGACCTCGACGCGCTCCAGGAGGCCAAGGTCGCCCACACCGGCGGCGCCTCGCCGCTGGCCCTCGCCAACCGCGAGATCGGCGCTCTGCCCCCGCACGCCAAGGCCGAGGCCGGCAAGCGCGTGGGCCAGGCCCGCGGCGCCGTGAGCAAGGCACTCGCCGCCCGCCAGACCGAGCTGGAGGCCGAGCGCGACACCCGGGTCCTGGTCGAGGAGGCGGTGGACGTCACGCTGCCCCACGACCGGGTACCGGCGGGCGCGCGCCACCCGCTCACCACGTTCATGGAGCGGGTCGCCGACGTCTTCGTGTCCATGGGATACGAGATCGCGGAGGGCCCCGAGGCCGAGGCGGAGTGGTTCAACTTCGACGCCCTGAACTTCACGCCCGACCACCCGGCCCGGCAGATGCAGGACACGTTCTTCGTGCAGGGCCCCGACGGCGGCTCGGGCGACGAGTCCGGTGTCGTGCTGCGGACGCACACCTCCCCGGTGCAGGCCCGCGCCATGCTCGACCGCGAGCCGCCCGTCTACGTGGTGTGCCCCGGCCGGGTGTACCGCACCGACGAGCTGGACGCCACGCACACGCCGGTCTTCCACCAGATCGAGCTGCTGGCCGTGGACGAGGGCCTGACCATGGCCGACCTCAAGGGCACCCTGGACCACATGGTCCAGTCGCTCTTCGGCGCCGACATGAAGACCCGGCTGCGCCCGAACTACTTCCCCTTCACCGAGCCGTCCGCCGAGATGGACATGCTCTGCTACGTCTGCCGGGGCGCCTCCGTCGGCAACCCCGACCGGCCCTGCCGCACCTGCTCCAGCGAGGGCTGGATCGAGCTCGGCGGCTGCGGCATGGTCAACCCGCGCGTCCTCGTCGCCTGCGGCGTGGACCCGGAGAAGTACAGCGGATTCGCCTTCGGGTTCGGCATCGAGCGGATGCTGATGTTCCGCCACAACGTCGAAGACATGCGAGACATGGTCGAGGGTGACGTCCGGTTCACCCGGCCGTTCGGGATGGAGATCTGATGCGGGTCCCGCTTTCCTGGCTGCGGGAGTACGTCGACCTGCCGGCCACCGAGACCGGCCGCGACGTGCAGGCCAAGCTCGTGTCCGCCGGCCTGGAGGTCGAGCGGGTCGAGCGGCTCGGCGCCGACCTCAAGGGCCCCCTCGTCGTCGGCCAGGTGCTGACCATCGAGGAGCTGGAGGGCTTCAAGAAGCCCATCCGCTTCTGCACCGTCGACGTCGGCCGGGCCAACGGCACCGGCGAGCCGCAGGAGATCGTCTGCGGCGCCCGCAACTTCTCCGTCGGCGACAAGGTCGTCGTGGTGCTGCCCGGCGCCGTCCTGCCCGGCGACTTCGCGATCGCCGCCCGCAAGACGTACGGCCGCACCTCGCACGGCATGATCTGCTCCGGCGACGAGCTGGGCATGGGCGACGACGGTTCGCACGGCATCATCGTGCTGCCGCCGGAGTACGAGCCGGGCACCGACGCCGTCGAGCTGCTCGAACTCGTCGACGAGGTCCTCGACATCGCCGTCACGCCCGACCGCGGCTACTGCCTGTCGATGCGCGGGGTGGCCCGCGAGGCCGCCATCGCGTACGGCCTGCCGCTGCGCGACCCGGCGCTGCTCGACGTGCCGGCCCCGAACGCCTTCGGTCACCCGGTGCGCGTCTCGGACCCCCAGGGCTGCGACCGCTTCACCGCCCGCACCGTCACCGGCCTCGACCCCGAGGCGCGCTCCCCGATCTGGCTGCAGCGCCGTCTGCAGAAGGCCGGCATGCGCCCGATCTCGCTCGCCGTCGACATCACCAACTACGTGATGCTGGAGCTCGGCCAGCCCCTGCACGCGTACGACCGCTCCCGCGTCCAGGGCGCGATCGGCGTGCGCCGGGCCGAGCAGGGCGAGAAGCTCACCACGCTCGACGGCGTGCAGCGCACGCTCGACGCCGGCGACCTCGTCATCACCGACGACCGGGGGCCGATCGGCCTCGCGGGCGTCATGGGCGGCGCCGACACGGAGATCGACGACACCGAGGGCACCACCACCGAGGTCGTCGTCGAGGCCGCGCACTTCGACGCGATCTCGATCGCCCGCACCGCGCGCCGGCACAAGCTGGCGTCCGAGGCGTCCCGGCGCTTCGAGCGCGGGGTCGACCCGGAGGCCGCGGCCGCCGCCGCCCAGCGCACGGTCGACCTGCTCGTCCTCCTCGCCGGCGGCACCGCCGACGCCGGGGTCACCCAGGTCGTCGCGCCCTCCGCGCCGCACACCATCACCCTCCCGGCGAACCACCCGGACCGGGTCGCGGGTGTCGAGTACGGCCGCGAGACCGTCGTACGCCGCCTCCAGCAGGTCGGCTGCGACGTCTACGGGCAGGACGAGCTGATCGTCACCGTGCCCTCCTGGCGGCCCGACCTCACGGACCCGAACGACCTGGCCGAAGAGGTCATCCGGCTGGAGGGCTACGAGAACCTGCCCTCCACCCTGCCCAAGCCCCCCGCGGGCCGGGGCCTGACCGGCCGGCAGCGGCTGCACCGCCGGTTCGGCCGCGCGCTGGCCGGCGCCGGCTACGTCGAGGCGCTGAACTACCCGTTCCTCGGCGAGCACGTCTTCGATCAGCTCGGCCTGGAGGCCGACGACCCGAAGCGCCGGGTCGTCAAGCTGGCCAACCCGCTCTCCGACGAGGAGCCCGCCCTCCGTACGACGCTGCTGCCGGGGCTGCTCGCCGCCCTGCGCCGCAACGACGGCCGGGGCAGCCACGACCTCGCGCTGTTCGAGACCGGCCTGGTCTTCCAGCCGCGCGAGGAGCAGCGCGTCGCGGTCCGGCTGCCCGTCGACCGCCGTCCCACCGACGAGGAGATCGCGTCGCTGACCGCCGCGCTCCCCGTCCAGCCCCGGCACGCAGCCGTCGTCCTCGCGGGCGCCCGCGAGCAGGCCGGCTGGTGGGGCAAGGGCCGCCCGGCCGACTGGGCCGACGCGGTCGAGGCCGCGCGCACCCTGGCCCGGGAGGCGGGCACCGAACTGCTCGTGCGCACCGGCCAGTACGGGCCCTGGCACCCGGGCCGCTGCGCCGAGCTGGCCGTGGTGATCGACGGCGCCGAGCGCGTCATCGGCCACGCGGGCGAGCTGCACCCCCGGGTCGTCAAGGCGCTGGGCCTGCCCGCGCGCACCTGCGCGGCGGAGCTGGACCTGGACGCGCTGGAGCTGGCGAGCGCCGGCCTGCCGAAGGGCCCGCACATCTCGGCGTTCCCGATCGCCACCCAGGACGTCGCGCTGGTCGTCGACAAGTTCGTCCCGCACGCGGACGTGGAGGCGGCGCTGCGTGACGGCGCCGGTGAACTCCTGGAGTCCGTCCGGCTGTTCGACGTCTACGAGAGCGAGCAGCTCGGCGAGGGCAAGAAGTCCCTGGCGTACGCGCTGCGCTTCCGGGCCGCCGACCGCACCCTGACCGTCGACGAGGCCACCGCGGCCCGTGACGCGGCCGTCGCGCTGGCGGCGGACCGTACCGGGGCGGTGCTGCGCGGGGCGTGAGCGTCCCGGGTCGCCCGAGGTGACCCGTGAGCCGAGGAATGAGGGGCACGTCCGGTTCGCCGGGCGTGCCCCTCACTCGTTCGGGTGACAACTCCGGGCGATCTGGTCCGTTCGGGGCATGCGGTCGACAGAATCGGACCGGCCCAGGAGGCGTCGGCGGACGCCGCGGGCCATTCTGCGCAGTCAGGGCCTGATGGGGGGCCGTCGGCATGATCCGTACCAAGGCTGGGGCTGTCCGCAGGGTGTGGCCCGGCAGGCGTTCCCGGCCGTCGGCCGGGGTGGCCGTCCCGTCCGGCGGCCACGGGGGAGTGTTACGGAGTCGGCTGGTCCGCGCGGTGCGCCGGGCCGACCGGCAGCCCGTCCGCCGTGCCCTGTCGCTGGGCCTGCCCACTCTCTGGGGCGCCGGTGCCATCACGTACAAACTGGCCTGCCCGCCGGCCCAGCAGCACGGGCTCGGTGCCCGGATCGTCACCAGCGCCGTCTTCTTCGTGGTCGGCACCGGACTGATCGTCCACGTCCGCCGGACGCTGCTCCGGGAACTCCGGCAGATCCGCAGGGTCGCCGGGGCCGCGCAGAGCGTCCTCCTGCGTCCACTGCCACCGCGGATCGGCGGCCTCGACATCGCCGTGGCCCAGCTCTCCGCCGACCGCTGCGCCGTCGTCGGCGGCGATCTGTACGAGGTGGTCGCCACCGAGCACGGGGTGCGGGCCGTGATCGGCGACGTCCGCGGGCACGGCCTCGGCGCCATCTCCACCGTCGCCGCCGTCCTCGGCAGCTTCCGCGAGGCCGCGTACGACGAACCCGACCTCCCCCGGGTGCTGACCCGGCTCGACCGCGCCCTGGCCCGGCACCTGCGGGAGCGGGCACGGGCCGAGCACCCCGCCGTCGGCCCGGAACCGGACAACCCGGTCGCCGAGGAGTTCGTCACCGTGCTGCTCCTGGAGATCGGCTGCGACGGCGAGATGAGCGTGCTCAACTGCGGCCACCCGTGGCCCCACCTGCTGCGCGGCGACACGGGACCGGACGGCGGCCCCGACCGCGTCGAACCGCTGTCGTGCGGTGAACCCCTGCCGCCGCTCGGCCCGTTCCCGCTTCCCGCCGAGCTGTCGCCGGGGCGGCACGGCCGGCTGCTCCCCGGGGAGACGCTCGTCCTGCACACGGACGGAGTCGAGGACGCGCGGGACAGCCGTGGCCGGTTCTTCTCGCTGCCCGCCGCCCTCGCCGAGTCCCTCCGTACCCGTCCCCTCACACCCCAGGCCGTGCTCGGCACCGTCTTCTCCGGTCTGCTGCGCCACACCGGCGGCACCCCCACCGACGACGTCGCCCTGCTCGTGCTCCGCAACGCCCGCCGGCCCGTCCAGGCCCGCGGCGAACGTGTGGGGCGGCGCGCGTACCCCGTCGTCTGAGGCCGGCACGCCGTCCGCCCCGCCACGGAGTGTCGGGCAGGCAGCCGGGCGGACGGCGCGGAAGCGGGCCGCCGCACTGTACGAGGGGGAGCCGGCGGCCCGACCGGCCTCTTGCGAGGCATTTCAGTCAACCGGCCCGGAACGCTCCGCGACAGCGCGTGTACTCCGCGGATTCGGGCATTCCCTTCACACCCCGTGTGAAGCCGACCGCACTACGCTGTCGGCACCGAGCCACCGGAGGGCCTCCATGCAGCCCAACACCCTGCTCGACGCGATCCTCGACGAGGCGGGGATCTCGCACGCGGGACTCGCCGCGCACGTGAACCAGGCGGGGCGGGCACGCGGCCTGGCCCTGCGCTACGAACACACCGCTGTGGCGCGGTGGCTGAAGGGGCAGCGCCCGCGCGGCCAGGTGCCGGACCTGATCTGCGAGGTGCTGGCGGGGCGGCTGCACCGGCCGGTCACCCTCGACGACATCGGCCTCGGCGTACCGGGTGAGCCCGCCGTGCCGCACGGCACCTCGCTCTCCGGCTTCGTCGAGCGGGCCACCGCGCTGTGGCGCTCCGACGAGCAGCAGCGTCCGCACATCCTCGGCGCCCCGGCCGTCACCGGCACGCCCGCCGTGATGCCCGTGTGGGAGTGGGAGAACCCGCCCGAGGACGTCGACGTCTCCCGCGGCGGCCGCCACCGCGTCAAGATGGCCGACATCGAGATGCTCCGCGCGGCCCGCGCGCACTACGAGCAGATGTACCGCAAGGCGGGCGGGATCGCGACGCGCACCCGGATCGTCGGCTTCCTCAACTCCGAGACCGCACCGCTGCTGCGCGGCAGCTACACCGACGAGACCGGCCGCCAACTCCACCGCGCCACCGGCGGGCTGGTCGCCATCGCGGGCATCTGCGCCTACGACTCCGACGCGCACGGACTGGCCCAGCGCTACTTCCACCAGGCGCTGCGCCTGGCGAAGGCCAGCGGGGACCGGGGGCTCGGGGCCTACGTCATAGCGCTGCTCGTCAACCAGTCGCTGTTCATGCGGGAGTACCGGCAGTCCGTCGCCTTCGCCGAGGCCGCGCTGCGGGCCGCGGGCCGGCACATCACCCCGGCGCTCGCCTCCGACCTCTACGCGATGCAAGCCAAGGCGTACGCCCATCTCGGCGACGGCAGCAGCGCGTTGTCCTGCATCCGGCGTGCCGAGCAGGCGGCCGAGCGCATCCGGCGCGGCTACGAGCCGGACGAGACCGGCTATGTCCAGCCGGGCCTGGTGAACGTACAGGTGGCGGAGGCGCTGCTCAGCCTCGGGGACCTGGTGGCGGCGGCGGAGCACGCCGCGGCGGCGGTGGACACCCCGGCGCACGACCGGGGCCGGGTGCACCGGCTCGCCATGCTGAGCCAGATCGAGCTGCGCCAGGGGAACGCGGACAAGGCGGTGGCGACCGCCGTCCAGATGGCGGAGCAGGCGCGGGGGATGGAGTCGCAGAGACTGCGCGACAGACTGCGGGCGGTGCGCGAACACCTGGTGACCAGCGGTTGCGCGGGTACGTCCGAGGCCGCCGAACTCATCGACGGGGCGCTGCGCGTACCGCTGTAGAGGACCCGGGCGGACCTGTCGCCGCGTCCGCGGGAGTACGAAGCCGGGTGGAGCGTCCCGCCGCGCCGGGGCGCCCGTGTGCCCGTCCCCGTGTGCGCCACTGCGCCTGCCGCTGCGCTGTGCGCGGACCGCCGTGAGCCTGCTGCCACGACGCCTCTGCTGCGATATTGCCATCTACTCGGCGGAAGGTGGCAGAACCGTGCAGTGGACGAAACGAAACGAACAAACTGTGTATGCAAACCGCTGGTTCAGCGTCAATCTCGCAGATGTCGAACTACCGGACGGTCGGCATCTCGACCACTTCCTGATACGGCTGCGGCCCGTGGCCGTGGCCACGGTGGTCAACGAGGCCAACGAGGTGCTGCTGCTGTGGCGGCACCGGTTCATCACCGACAGCTGGGGATGGGAACTGGCGGCGGGGGTCGTCGAGGACGGCGAGGACATCGCCGTCGCGGCGGCCCGCGAACTGGAGGAGGAGACCGGCTGGCGGCCGGGACCCCTGCGCCCGCTGATGAGCGTCGAGCCCTGCAACGGGCTCACCGACGCCAGGCACCACATCTACTGGGCGGACGAAGGCACGTACATCGGGCATCCCGTGGACGACTTCGAGTCGGACCGCCGGGAATGGGTTCCCTTGAAACTCGTCCCGGACATGGTCGCCCGCGGCGAGGTCCCGGCCGCCAACATGGCGGCCGCGCTGCTCCTGTTGCACCACCTGAGGCTCGGGCAGGACGCCTTGCCCTGACATCCCGCGGCGTCCTGAAGGACGGGGTCCTAGTGCGCGAGAGCCTGCCAGATCGCCACGACGAGGGCACCCACGGCCGTGACGGCCGCCACCGCGGGCAAGGGCCAGCGGGTGTGTTCCAGCGCGACGACCCGGGCGCTCAGGTCGTCGAGCTCCTTGGCGGTCTGCTCGACGCGGTGGCTGAGCAGGGCCAGCCCTCCCTCGACGCGTGCGTGCGCAACGTCGAGGCGGCGCCGTAACTCTGCGAGTTCCCCTTGGACCACGGGATGCTCGGGGTCGACGGTCACAGAACCGCTCCTTTCCGTAGTCATCACATCCCTTACGCGTGCACGGAAAGTCAACTCGCCTGGTGGGTGCGTGGGGAGCGTGTGCGAGGGGCATATGCGGGCCCGGCGCGCACACGGTGTGTGAATGGAGCGGGCCCGGCTCTCGGACGAGAGCCGGGCCCGCGAACGCCCATGGGTGACGGAGCGTGTCCAAAAGCGGCCGTCAGGGGGTGCCATCAGGCCGCCGTGACCGAATCCGGACGTACGTGGCCGGATCGGACGTGGGTGGAGGGCGCGTAGCCGGTCGGCCGCCGCCCGCGTCCCGGGCGTCCGCGACCACGCGCGGCCGAGAGCCGGGAGCCTCCCCGGTGCAGCGCTCAGGAGTACGAGTAGAACCCGGAGCCCGTCTTGCGGCCCAGCCGGCCCGCGTCCACCATGCGCTGGAGCAGCGGGGGAGCGGCGTACAGCGGCTCCTTGTACTCCTCGTACATCGAGTACGCGACCGAGGCCACCGTGTCCAGGCCGATCAGGTCGGACAGCTTCAGCGGGCCCATCGGGTGCGCGCAGCCCAGCTCCATGCCGTTGTCGATGTCCTCGCGGCTCGCGATGCCCGACTCGAACATCCGGATCGCCGAGAGGAGATAGGGGATCAGCAGGGCGTTGACCACGAAGCCCGAGCGGTCCTGGGCGCGGATCGCGTGCTTCCCGAGGATCTTCTCGACCAGTGCCTGGGCCCGGCTGAGGGTCCCCTCGGAGGTGGTCAGCGCAGGGATCAGCTCGACGAGCTGCTGCACCGGGGCCGGGTTGAAGAAGTGGATGCCGATGACCTGGTCGGGACGCGAGGTGGCGACGGCCAGCTTCACCAGCGGGATCGAGGAGGTGTTGGAGGCGAGGATCGCGTCCTGCCGGGTCACCACCTGGTCCAGGATCTGGAAGATCTCGGTCTTGACCTGCTCGTTCTCGACGACGGCCTCGATCACCAGGTCACGGTCGGCGAACTCGCCGAGGTCGGTGGTGAAGGTGAGCCGGTCCTGGGTCGCCTGCAGCTCCTCCGCGGAGATCTTTCCGCGCTCGGCCGCCTTGGAGAGGGAGTTGAAAAGGCGGGTACGGCCAATCTCCAACGCCTCGCCGGTGGTCTCGGCGACCTTGACGTCAAGGCCGGCGCGGGCGCACACCTCGGCGATGCCCGCCCCCATCTGGCCGCAGCCCACCACTCCGACGCGTTCGATGTCGGTCACATCGTCCCTTTCGCTGATCATCGGGCCCGCAGGACCCCCGTTGTCCGGTGCCTGCTCCGATCGAGCACGTTACTCCGGAAGTCCCGGTGATCGATCGTCCGGGTCGGGCATGCTGGGCGGCGGGACGGTCCGTGACCGCGCGGATCCGCAGCGTACGGGGGTGTACGGATGGGACGGGTGTCACGCCGGGCGTTCGCGGTGGCCGCGTGGGCGGCACTGTCGGGTCTGTCGGCGGCCGGGGACGCCGGTGCCGTCCCCCGAGCGCGGGGGACCACCGGTCCCGGCCCGGCGGCGCGGGCCGCGCGCGAGATGCGCGGCATGTGGCTGGCGACGGTCGCCAACCGCGACTGGCCCTCGCGGGCCGGCCTCACCGCCGCCGAGCAGCGCGCAGAACTCCTCACCCACCTCGACACCGCGGTGCGCCGCCGGCTCAACGCCGTGATCTTCCAAGTACGGCCGACCGCCGACGCGTTGTGGCCCTCGCCGCACGAGCCGTGGTCGCAGTACCTCACCGGCGTCCAGGGCCGGGACCCCGGCTGGGACCCGCTCGGCACGGCGGTAGCCGAGGCGCACGCGCGCGGGCTCGAACTGCACGCCTGGTTCAACCCGTACCGGATCGCCAACCACACCGACCCGTCGCGGCTCGTCGCCTCGCATCCGGCCCGGCTGCACCCCGACTGGGTGGTGCCGTACGGCGGCCGGCTGCACTACAACCCGGGGCTGCCCGAGGTCCGGGCGTTCGTGCAGGACGCGATGCTCGACGCGGTGCGCCGGTACCCGGTCGACGCCGTGCACTGGGACGACTACTTCTACCCGTATCCGGTCGCCGGCCAGGTCTTCGACGACGACGCGGCGTACGCCGCCCACGGCGCGGGCTTCCCGGACCGGGCGGCCTGGCGGCGCCACAACATCGACCTGCTCGTGCGGGAGACGGCCGCCCGCGTCCGGCAGGTCCGGCCCGGGACCCGCTTCGGGATCAGCCCGTTCGCCGTGTGGCGCAACGCGGCGACCGACCCGCGCGGCTCGGACACCCGCGCCGGGGTGCAGACGTACGACGACCTGTACGCGGACACCCGGAGCTGGGTGCGCAGGCGCTGGATCGACTACATCTGCCCGCAGGTGTACTGGAACATCGGCTTCCCCGCCGCCGACTACGCGAAGCTCGTGCCCTGGTGGGCGGAGGTCGTCAAGGGCAGCGGCGTGCGGCTGTACGTGGGGGAGGCGCTCTACAAGGCCGGTGACCCGGCGCAGCCCGCCGCCTGGCAGGACCCGGCCGAGCTGTCCCGGCACCTCGCCCTCGCCCGCGGCATCCCTCAGGTGCGCGGGCACGTCTTCTTCTCGGCGAAGGAGGTGGCCGTGGACCGGACCGGCGCGATGGCCCGGGTGGTCGCCGACCACTACGGACGCCCGGCGAGGCCACCGGGGTAGGGAGTCCGGGGGCGACGGGGCGACGGGGCGACGGGGCGACGGGGCGACGGGGCGACGGGGCGACGGGGCGACGGGGCGACGGGGCGAACAGGGCCAGGGTCGCGGGCGCCAAGGCGTGGCGACGGACGGCCGGGCCCGGGTCTTCCGGGCGCGGTGAGGGTCGACGCGGACGGCGGCAGGGGATCGGGCGGCCCCGCGCCGACGGAACCGACGCCCGGGTTCGGGCCCCGGCGGAGGACCGGAAGGGCGCCGACGACGGGACGCGCGCGCAGGAACGGAGCACCGCTTGCACCGGGCCCCGGCGCGGGATCGGTCCGGCGCCGGGGTCGGGGGAGCGGGCGGAGAGCCGGAGCTGTGCCGCGCCGCCGGTCAGTTCATGGAGTCCGGGTGCCGGATCTCGGAGTCGGGTCCCGGGGACATCACTGCCTCGTGCCCGTCCTGGAAGCGCACCCGGTACGGGGGAGTGCCCTCCGCCCCCATGACCTCGGTGATTTCTGCGACCTTGTCGTGCTGGCCGACGATCCTGCCGTGCGTCACCAGCTGGTCGCCCACGGTTGCACGCATGTGAGCGCCTCCTCGTCACGTGCCGGAGTAGCGGTCCGTGCCGCAAGTCTACGGCCGGAGGGGCCGGTTGCACCGGCCCGTGCGCGGCGGTCAGCCCCGCGTCCGCTGGGTGACCGCGATGCAGACCAGGACGGCCGCGGCCGTCAGCGGCGCGGCCGGTGTCAGCCGTTCACCGAGGAGCAGCACCGACCACACCAGTGTGAGCAGCGGCTGCGCCAGCTGCAACTGGCTGGCCTTGGGCACGCCGATGGCGGCCATGCCGCGGTACCAGACGACCAGTCCGAGGAACTGCGAGCCCGCCGCCACCCACAGCAGCCCGGCCACGCTGTGCGCGGTGAGCCGCACGGGCTCGTACGACAGCGCGACCAGGGCGCCCGGAGCGGAGAGCGGCAGGCACAGGACCAGCGCCCAGCCGATGACCTGCCAGCCCGGCATCATCCGGGCCAGCCGGCCGCCCTCGGTGTATCCCGCCGCGCAGACCAGCAGCGCGCCGAAGAGGTACGCGTCCGCGCCGGTCAGCGTGCCGCCGCTCTGCTGCACGGTGAACGCGATCACGGCGGCCGCACCGGCGAGCGCCGCGGCCCAGAAGGTGCGGGAGGGCCGCGCCCCGGTGCGCAGCGCGGAGAGCAGGGCGGTCGTCAGCGGCAGCAGTCCCACCACGACGGCTGCGTGGGAGGTGGTGGCCGTCTCCAGCGCGAGCGTCGTCAGCAGCGGGAACCCGAGCACGACACCCCCGGCGACGACGGCGAGCCCCGCCCAGTGCCGCCGGCCGGGCAGCGGCACCCGGAGCGCCAGCAGGCAGCCGCCCGCGATCAGGGCCGCGAGGACGCTGCGGACGGCGACGAGCGACCAGGGGCCGAACCCTTCGAGGCCCCAGGCGGTGGCGGGGAAGGTGAGCGAGAACGCCGTGACGCCGAGAGCGGCCAGCAGGGTGCCGGTGCGCGCGTCGCCTCGGTCGTGCGTGCTTCCCCGGTGCTCCGGTCCCGCGCCGCGAGGTCCGCCGGGCCGGCCGGTCCCGGTGTCGCCGGGCGTGCTGACCGCTATCCTGGTCGGGGTAGTAGCGCTATCCTGTGCTGTCATGCAAGAGCGTAGCAGTGTCGGTGACCTGGCGAGCAAGCTGCGGAGCGAACTCGACCGCTACTCACCCGGTGGAAAGCTGCCGTCGAGCCGGGCCCTCGTCGAGCGGTTCCGGGTCAGTCCCGTGACCGTCTCCCGGGCGCTGGCGCAGCTCGCCGCGGAGGGCCTGGTGGTCACGCGGCCCGGAGCCGGGGCCTTCCGGGCGCAGCCGCGTACCGCCCCCGCCGAGGCCGGGGACACCGCCTGGCAGACCGTGTCGCTCAGCGCCGACGCCGCCACCGAACTCGTCCCGCGCACCGTGGACGCCTCCGGCGTGCTCGTGTCGCTGGCCGCGCCGCCGCCCGGAGTGATCGAGTTCAACGGCGGCTACCTGCACCCCTCGTTGCAGCCCGAGCGGGCGATGGGCGCGGCCCTGTCGCGGGCGGGACGGCGGCCCGGCGCATGGGCGCGACCCCCCGTCGAGGGCCTCGCCGAGCTGCGGGAGTGGTTCGCCCGGGGCATCGGCGGAGCCGTCTCCGCGGCGGAGGTCCTGATCACCGCGGGCGGCCAGTCGGGCCTCACCACCGCCCTGCGCGCACTCGCCCCGCCCGGCGCCCCGGTCCTCGTCGAGTCGCCCACGTATCCCGGCATGCTCGCCATCGCCCGCGCCGCCGGCCTGCGGCCCGTACCGGTGCCCGTGGACCGGGACGGGGTGCAGCCGGCGCTGCTGGCCGACGCGTTCAGGGCGACCGGCGCCCGGGTCTTCGTCTGCCAGCCGCTGTTCCAGAACCCGACCGGCGCGGTGCTCGCGCCCGACCGCCGCGGCGAGGTGCTGCGCATCGCCCGCGCGGCGGGGGCGTTCGTCGTCGAGGACGACTTCGTGCGGCGGCTGGTCCACGAGGACGCGGGACCGCTGCCGCGACCGCTCGCCTCCGACGACACCGACGGAGTCGTGGTGCACGTCTGTTCGCTGACCAAGGCGACCTCGCCGAGCTTCCGGGTGAGCGCGCTCGCCGCCCGCGGCCCGGTCCTGGAGCGACTGCGCGCGATCCAGGTCGTCGACACCTTCTTCGTGCCGCGGCCCCTCCAGGAGGCGGCACTGGAGCTCGTCGGCTCCCCGGCCTGGCCCCGCCATCTGCGGTCCCTGTCAACCGAGTTGAAGAACCGTCGGGACACCATGACGGCCGCGCTGCGCCTGCACCTGCCCGAACTCGCCCTGCCGCACGTCCCGTCGGGCGGTTACCAGCTCTGGCTGCGCCTGCCCGACGGCGCGGACGAGGCCGCGCTCGTCGCGGGCGCCCTTCGCGCGGGCGTGGCCGTGACGCCGGGCCGTCCCTACTTCAGCGCCGAACCCCCCGCCGGACACGCCCGGTTGAGCTTCGCGGCCGTCGCGGGCACGGGCGAGATCACCGAGGGCGTACGACGACTGCGCGCGGTCTGCGACGAAGTGCTGTAGATCGCCTCCGGCCGGGGGACCCGCGCCGGGGGCGCCGAGCAGTGCAGCGGAGCGCCCCGACGGCTCTCAGGGGAGTGGCGTGTTCTCGCCAGTACCCTCAGTTACACCTATTGACCTGCGGACTTTCGCGCTCCACCATCGCCGCATGCATCTTCGGGTCACCTTCGTCGCTGCCGCGCGCAGCTCCTCGCTGCTCGCCGAGCGTTTCGAGGACGACCGGCCGCTGGACCAGGCCGGCTGGGACGAGGTGCAGCGCGCCGCGCACGGTCTGGTGCCGCTCGCCGCGGCGGAGCTGCGGTACTGCTCGCCCACCCCGCGCAGCAGGGCCACCGGCGACGCGCTCGGCTACGCGCCGCTGGTGCAGCTCGCGCTGCGCGACTGCGACATGGGGCGCTGGCGCGGCTTCACCCTCGGCGAGGCGATGGCGCGCGAACCCGAGGCCGTCGACTCCTGGCTCGCCGATCCGCGCTCCGCCCCGCACGGCGGCGAGTCCCTGCTGTCCTTCATCTCCCGGGTGGGCGGCTGGCTCGACACCCGGCCCGCCGACGACGGCAGCCGTATCGTCGCCGTCGCCGAACCCTCGGTCGTGCGGGCCGCCCTCGTCTACGCCCTGAAGGCCCAGCCCGCGACGTACTGGAACATCGACGTCCGCCCCTTGTCGACGGTCACCCTGACCGGGCACAACGGGCGCTGGAACCTGCGCCTGGAGTCCGGACTGCAGCGCGTCTGAAGCCCGGCCGGCGCCATGCGTGCCGGGCCCGGGGGGCTGTCCGGGGCCGGCTCCGGTCCCGTCAGGCGGTGTCCCGCGCCGTACGGACGTAGTCGGTGGTCAGGACGAGGTCCTTGGCGGGGCCGCCCACCCGCCACACCGTGCGCCAGCGGCCGGCGTCGTGGACCGTGAACTCGCCCCGGTAGTGATCCGCCGCGCAGGGATGGACGGCGACGTGGCGGCCCTTGGACAGGTCGAGGTCGTGGAAGGGGCGTCCGTCGGAGAACCGTACGTCCGCGGTGCCCGCCCGGTCCCCGGGAAGGAACCACAGCGTCCGCTCGGCGGGCCGGGGCGTGCCCTGCCACACGAACGTGCCGGACTCGTGGTGCAGGAGGCCGTCCCCGCCGTCCTCCAGAGGTGAGAAGACCGTCGTGCCCGTGAAGCGCCCCTCGGTGCCCGCCGCGAGGTCCACCACGCGGCGGTCCACCCGCCAGCTTCCGGCCAGAAACCCCAGCACATCGGCCACCGGCCTGAACTCGCCCATCCCGTCCCGCTCTCCGTCACATCCGGCCCCCGCGTACCCGGCGGCGCGGCGCGTTCACGACGTGCCCCATTGACGCGCTCACGCCCCCTCCCTATCTTGCCGTTCGACGTACAGATCAGCGTCCGACATGTCGAACAACTCGACCTCGCGTCACCTCACGTCGCTCCACCCCGCTCCACTCCATCGAGCCGCGGAGTATCCATGTCACCCACTCGCACGCGCTGGAGGACCGGCCTCACGGCCGCCGTGCTCCTGCTGGCCTCGGCCGCCTTACCGGGGCCCGCGAACGCCGCCGACGTCACCGACTACACGATCAGCGTCGACCCGCAGGGCGCCGGCGCCGGGATCGACGACACGATGTACGGCGTCTTCTTCGAGGACATCAACCGCGCCGCCGACGGCGGGCTGTACGCCGAGCTCGTCCAGAACCGGTCCTTCGAGTACGGTCCCGCGGACAACGCCGCCTATATGCCCCTCACCTCCTGGGACACCACGGGCACCGCGCGAGTGCTGGACGACGAGGGACGGCTCAACTCCCGCAACCGCGGCTACCTCTCCCTCGACGGCGGCGCGTCCGTCACCAACTCCGGTTACAACACCGGGATCAGGGTCGAGCGCGGCAAGGCGTACAGATTCTCGGTCCGGGCCCGCGCCGCCGCCGGGGCGACCCTCGCGGTGTCGCTGCACGACGCCGACGGCCCGCTCGCCCAGGTCCGCAGGGTCGCCGTGCGCGGCGGATGGGCCGAGTACCGCGCGGAGTTCACCGCGGACCGCACGAGCACGACGGGCCGCCTCACCGTCGCCGCCGGCCGTCCGGCGGCGCTCGACATGGTCTCGCTGATGCCGCGCGACACGTACAAGGGCCACGGTCTGCGCAAGGACCTCGCCGAGAAGATCGCCGCCCTCCACCCGGGCTTCGTACGCTTCCCGGGCGGCTGCCTCGTCAACACCGGCAGCATGAAGGGGTACGACGAGAGCTCCGGCTACGAACGCCGGCGGTCCTACCAGTGGAAGGACACCGTCGGCCCGGTCGAGCAGCGTCCCACGAACTCCAACTTCTGGGGCTACAACCAGAGTTACGGGCTCGGCTACTACGAGTACTTCCAGTTCTCGGAGGACGTCGGGGCGATGCCGCTGCCCGTCGTGCCCGCACTGGTCACCGGCTGCGGGCAGAACCGGGCCACGGACGACGACGCCCTCCTCCGCCGGCACATCCAGGACACGCTCGACCTCATCGAGTTCGCCAACGGCCCGGTCACCAGCACGTGGGGTGCCCGGCGGGCGGCGATGGGCCACCCCCGGCCCTTCCACCTCACCCACCTGGAGGTCGGCAACGAGGAGAACCTGCCCGCCGAGTTCCTCGCCCGCTTCGAGAAGTTCCGCGCGGCCGTCGCGGCCGCCCACCCGGACATCACCGTCATCTCCAACTCCGGTCCCGACGACAGCGGCCCGGTCTTCGACACCGCCTGGAAGCTCAACCGCGACGCGGACGTCGACATGGTCGACGAGCACTACTACAACAGCCCGCGGTGGTTCCTCCAGAACAACGACCGCTACGACACCTACGACCGCGGTGGCCCGAAGGTCTTCCTCGGCGAGTACGCCTCCGGCGGCAACACGTTCGGCAACGCCCTCGCCGAAGCCGCGTACATGACGGGCCTGGAACGCAACGCGGACGTCGTGAAACTGGCCTCGTACGCCCCGCTCCTCGCCAACGAGGACTACGTGCAGTGGCGGCCCGACATGATCTGGTTCAACAACCACGCCTCCTGGGGTTCGGCCGACTACGAGGTGCAGAAGCTCTTCATGCGCAACGTCGGCGACCGCGTCGTCCCCTCCACCGCGACCGGCACACCGGACGTGAGCGGCCCGATCCGGGGCGCCGTCGGCCTGTCCACCTGGGCGACCACGGCCGCCTACGACGACGTCCGGGTCACCGGCGCGGACGGCACCACCCTGCTCGACGAGGACTTCGGCGGCGGGGCGGACCGGTGGACCCACACGGGCGCCGGCAGCTGGAGCGTCCAGGACGGGCAGTACGTGCAGACCGACGAGGCCGCCACCGACACCATGGTCTCGGCGGGCGACCCGGGATGGCACGACTACGACCTGCACGTGAAGGCCACCAAGCGGTCGGGCAAGGAGGGCTTCCTCGTCGCCTTCGGCGTCAAGGACACCGGGAATCACTACTGGTGGAACCTCGGCGGCTGGAACAACACCACCTCGGCCGTGGAGCAGGCCGTGGACGGCGGAAAGTCGACGCTCGTCTCCAAGGCGGGCACGATCGAGACGGGCCGCGCCTACGACATCGACATCCGGGTACGGGGCCGCCAGGTCACCCTCTACCTCGACGGCGAGCGGTGGGGCGCCTTCACCGACGACAGGCCGGCCGAGCCGTTCCGCCAGGTCGTCACCCGGGACGCGAAGAACGGCGACCTGATCGTGAAGGTGGTCAACGCGCAGTCGGCGGACGCCCGTACGGCCGTCGACCTGGGCGGGGCGCGGGTCGCCGCGAAGGCCGCGGTGACCACGCTCGCGGCGGCCCCGGAAGCGGTGAACACCGAGACGCGGACGCCCGTGGCGCCGGTCGAGTCCACCTTCACGGGGGTCGCGGACAGGTTCACGTACACCTTCCCGGCGAACTCCGTCACGTTCCTGAGGATCAGGACGCGGTAGCGGCGGACGGGGGCCCGGCGTCGGGCGGCGGCGGGCCGGGAGTGGCGTGCGTCCGCGTCCCTCGGCCCCCGGTCCCCGGCCGTCGGCCCCCGGCCTCGGCCCCTGACGTCGCTGTGGGGGTCAGGCCATCCGCTCGGCGAGGAAGGACTCCCAGGTCAGCTCGCCCACGTCGTTGCCCCGCAGCGCGAGGTTCTCGCCGGCTCGGTACGCCCGGCCCGCCTTTCCGGGCATCCGCACCGGCATCAGCGGACGGCGCTTGCCGCGCGCCCCGAGATAGCCGCGCAGCAGGTCGCCGAGCGGGTACACCTTCGGCCCGGCCAGGTCGGGGACCAGCCCGGCCGGCCGGCCGAGCGCCAGCTCCACCAGCCGGGCCGCCACCTCGCGGGAGTCCACGGGCTGCAACCGCAGCCCGCCGGGCACGGGCACGACCGGCATGCGCGCCATCTTCTCCGCCATCGTGAGGACGATGTCGTGGAACTGGGCCGCGCGCAGCATCGTCCACGGCACGCCCGAGTCGACGATCGCCGCCTCGGCGGCCCGCTGGGTCCTGAACCAGCCCAGGGGCACGGTGTCCGCCCCGATGACCGAGATGTACACGAGATGCCTCACCCCGGCGCCGCGCGCGGCCCGCACCAGGTTCCGCGCCAGCCTGTCGTCGCCCTTCTCGCCGCCCGCCAGGTGCAGCACCGTCTCCACCCCGGCCAGCGCCGCGTCGAGACCCTCGCCGTCGAGCAGGTCGACGGCGGCGTACTCGACGCCGTCCGCGGACGCGCCGCCGCTGCGGTTCAGCACCCGCACCTCGCGGCCGGCCGCCCTCAGCAGCGGGACGACGTGGCGCCCCAGGTTGCCCGTACCGCCGGTGACCAGAATCGGGGAGGTCGTCATGGCAACTCCTGAACTGTTCGGTCCGGGAGCCGTTCTCCCGGTACTTTCGGCTGCGCTGTGCGGATCTACCTCCCTGACACCCGGCGACGAAGGAATGTGACACGGTGGACGGACTCGACTCGCTGACGGAGCACTTCGAGGAGCGGCGGTCCCATCTGCGGTCCGTGGCGTACCGGATGCTCGGCTCGCTCAGCGAGGCCGACGACGCCCTCCAGGAGGCGTGGCTGCGGGCCGGCCGCGCCGATGTCGCCGGCGTCGAGAACTTCGGCGGGTGGCTCACCACGGTGGTGGCCCGGGTCTGCCTGAACATGCTGCGGTCGCGTGAGCACCGCCGCGAGGACCCCCTCGACGCGCAGGTGGCGCACCCGGCCGTGCAGCCGGAGTCGGGGGGCGACCCCGTGCGGGAGGCGGAACTCGCCGACTCGGTCGGGCTCGCGATGCTGGTGGTGCTCGACACGCTGGCGCCCGCCGAGCGTCTCGCCTTCGTGCTGCACGACCTGTTCTCCGTGCCCTTCGACGAGATCGCCGCGATGATCGAGCGCTCCCCGGCAGCGACGCGGCAGCTCGCCAGCCGCGCGCGCCGCCGGGTCAGGGGCCCCGGCACGGTCCCCGCCGCCGACCTCGCCCGTCAGCGCGAGGTGGTCGGGGCGTTCCTCGCCGCCACCCGCGGCGGCGACTTCGAGGCGCTGGTCGCCCTGCTTCACCCCGACGTGGTGCTGCGGGCCGACAAGGCCGTCGTCCCGAGCCCGGAGCCGGTCGTCGTCAGCGGCGCGCACGTCGTGGCCGAGGGCGCGATGGCCGCCATGGAGCGCGCCCTGGCCACCGAGCCGGCCCTGGTCGGCGGGCGCGTCGGCCTCGTGATGGCGCCGCTCGGACGGCTCCGCCTGGTCCTCGCCTTCACGGTCACGGACGCCGGGATCACCGAGATCGACGTGATCGCGGAACCGGACCGCCTCCGCGAGGTCGACCTGGCCGTCCTGGCCGCCTGACCCGACGGGACCGGTCCTTCGTCGAAGAGGGCCGGTCCGGCGGGCCGTTGGGCCGGTCCCGGACGCCGAAGGTCCCCGAAAACCGATGGACGGGCCCGGCCGGGTCGGGCCAGGATCCGCACTCGTGACGATGCCGAAACCGCTGCCCGCCGAGTCCGCCGCCCGCAACAACGCCGAGTGGTGCGCAGCCATGAGCCGGGCGCACGGCCTGGCGGGCGAGTTCACCGCACAGGCGTGGGTCTCGCCCGCCCGTACGCCCCCGTACTACCCGGACGCCGTGACACTCGTGCCGGGTGCCGACCAGGAGGCGCTCACGGCCCGCATCGACACCACGGCGCCCGGCGCCTCGGTCAAGGACTCCTTCGCCGACCTCGACCTCACGGCCGCGGGATTCCGGATGCTGTTCGAGGCGCAGTGGATCCACCGCCCGGCGACGGCACCGGCCGTGCCCGTCGCGGGCCCCGCGTGGGACGTGGTGCGCGACCCGGCAGCCCTGCGCGCCTGGGCGCTGGCCTGGGACGACGGGGACGGGCACGCGGACCTGTTCCGTCCCGGTCTGCTCGACGACCCGGCCACCCACGTGCTCGCCGGGTTCTCACCGGACGGCCGGGTGACCGCCGGCGCGGTCGCCAGCCGCGGTGACCAGGTGGTCGGCGTCTCCAACGTCTTCGCCGAGAAGGGCGGACCGGACACGGCCTGGCCGTTCGTCCTGGAGGCCCTGCACCGGCTGTTCCCGGGCGTGCCGGTCGTCGGCTACGAGCACGGCGCCGACCTCACGACCGCCCTCCGCCACGGTTTCGAGCCCGTCGGCCCTCTCCGCGTCTGGATGCACGCAGGGCTAGGCGCGGACACCCCGATGCCCGCCTGACGGCCGCGGGCGGGCCGGGAGCCAAGCGGGGCCGGCCCGCGCACGAAGGGCCGGGACTCAAGAAGGCTTCGGCCCCGGCGGGAACGTCGGCGGGCGGTGACTCAAGGAGGGCCGGTCCGCGCACAAGGGGTTGGGACTCAAGGGGCCCGGCACCGTCGGCGGGAGGGAACCCGTGCCGGCGTCCCGCACCGCTGCCCCACGAGAGCGGTGGCGAGGTGGTGTCGGCGGGCGCGGCCATGCCTGCGTCCCGCACCGCTGCCCCACGGGAGCGCCGGAGCCCGTGCACCGCCCACCGTCCTCAACCGCCGCCCTAGGCCCCCCACTTGCCGCGCAGATCGACCTCGCTCATCACGTGCCGGCTCCTGCCGAGCAGTTCGCTCACCTCCGGATCGCGGAACCGCACGTGCGCCGGAGGCCGCCAGCCCTGTACGGACCGCCCGGCCCGGATGCGTACCTTCTCGTCCGGATCCTCCAGCAGACCGACCGCCGCCCGGAGCGCCACCAGGCCGCCGAGCGCGTCGAGCAGCCGCAGGGCGCCGAGGCGGACGTGCCGGGGCCACGTGGGACCGGTGCGTGCGAGCAGCCAGTCGGCGGGCAGTTCCCCCACGTGCGGCAGCAGGGCGACGGCCGCCTCGCGGACGACACCGGCGGCCGGGTCGCCGAGGAGCGGGCGCAACCGGTCCGTGTCCGCACGGTCCAGCGCCCGCAGTCCCGCCACCGCCCGCGCCCGCACCCCGTCCGCCGGGTGCGCAAGGAGCGGCCACAGCAGCCCGGCGTCAGCGCTCTCCCCGCACTCGGCGAGGCCGATGACCGCACCGGGCCGCGGACCGAGACCCTCCGGCGCCGCGCACCGCTCCCGGTACCAGGCGGCCGGGTCGCCTCCGTGCTGCCGTACGACGTAGCGGGCGCACGCCCGCACGAGCGCCGACCGGTCGCCCAGGAACGGTTCCGCCCGCGCCGGACGCCCCGCCCGCCGCAGCGCGGTGACCCCGGCCGAGCGGGTACGCGGGTTGCGCGCGCCCAGCAGGAGCGGCAGCACCTCCTCGTACGCGTCCTCGTCCCCCACGGTGGTGAGCGCCGCCGAGGCGCACAGGTCCTGGACCACGGTGTCCTCGTCCAGAGCCGCCGCGCGGGCCAGCTCGGCGGGGCCCAGCAGCCCGCCCTCGACGGCCAGCCGGTACGCGAACCTGCGGACCGGCCGGTCGCGGGCGGCGAGGAGGGTCCCGAGCCGTTCCCGGGGTGCCCGGCGCAGGACCCGGCCGAGCAGGTCGACGCCGAAGGCGCCCCTGTCGCGGCGGCCGACGCGGAGGACGAGCGGTGCGACGGCGAGGGCCGTGTCCACGTCCAGCGTCTCGCGCAGCAGCTGCCGGGCGGACTCGCGGACAGGGGCCGCCCAGTCGGCGCAGCGGACCACGAGCAGGGGCAGCAGCCCCGGGTACCGGGCCGCCCGGCGCACCGCCTCGTGACGGACCCGCCCGTCGTAGTGGCAGAGGTAGAGGGCCAGCCGGGATTCGTCGAGCCCGGCCGGGTCGGTGAGCCGGGAGGGGCCGTGCCATCGCGGCAGGTACGGCAGCAGCCGACCGGGCGCCGCGCGCACGTCCGCGTCCAGCGCGAGCCAGGCGCCGGGGTCCGCGACGGAGAGCGCCTCCCCGAGCGGCTCTCCCCGCGACAGCCGCCGCTCCGCCGCCGCTCCGTCGTCGGTCAAGTCGGGTTCCCGCATTTCCGCCCCCTCGGCAGCCGTACCGGGTGATCGTAGGGTGCCGGGATCACGCAGGGCGCGTGAGATTCGGCGCGTGATCGCCGACGGCCTCCGCCGGGGCACCCCGTCCGCAGGGGAGCCGCCGACGGAACCGGCGGGCGGTTCCCGCGCCCCGGTGCGTCTCGCGGCCGTCGTGCACTCGATCGGATTGCATAAACGTGCAGCGAAACGTATAGTCATGCCATCCAGGAGGAGGGTTTCATGGCGGTACGTGCGGCAGTGGCGGGAGCGAGCGGGTACGCGGGCGGGGAACTGCTGCGTCTGCTCCTGGTCCACCCCGGGATCGAGATCGGCGCTCTGACCGGCAACTCCAACGCGGGCCAGCGCCTGGGCGCACTGCAGCCGCATCTGCTGCCCCTCGCCGACCGCGTCCTCCAGGAGACCACCCCCGAGGTCCTCGCCGGCCACGACGTCGTGTTCCTCGCGCTGCCGCACGGGCAGTCCGCGGCCGTCGCCGAGCGGCTCGGCCCGGACGTCCTCGTCGTGGACATGGGCGCCGACTTCCGGCTCCAGGACGCCGCGGACTGGGAGCGTTTCTACGGCTCCGCCCACGCCGGGACCTGGCCCTACGGCCTCCCCGAACTGCCGGGTGCCCGCGCCGCGCTGGAGGGGTCCAAGCGCATCGCGGTGCCCGGCTGCTACCCGACGGCCGTCTCGCTGGCGCTCTTCCCCGCGTACGTGGCCGGGCTCGCCGAGACCGAGGCCGTGATCGTCGCCGCCTCGGGCACCTCCGGCGCGGGCAAGGCACCCAAGGCGCACCTGCTGGGCAGCGAGGTCATGGGCTCCATGTCGCCGTACGGCGTCGGCGGCGGCCACCGGCACACCCCCGAGATGATCCAGAACCTGAGCGCCGCCGCGGGCGCGCCCGTCTCGGTCTCCTTCACGCCGACCCTCGCGCCGATGCCGCGCGGCATCCTCGCCACGTGCAGCGCCAAGGCCCTGCCCGGCGTCACCGCCGAGTCCGTACGGGCCGCGTACGAGAAGGCGTTCGCGGACGAGCCGTTCGTGCACCTGCTGCCCGAGGGGCAGTGGCCCGCCACGGCGTCCGTCCACGGTTCCAACGCCGTTCAGATCCAGGTCGCGTTCGACGCCGCCGCGCACCGGATCATCGTGATCAGCGCCATCGACAACCTGACCAAGGGCACCGCGGGCGGTGCCGTCCAGAGCATGAACCTCGCCCTCGGGCTTCCCGAGGACACGGGTCTTTCCACGATCGGAGTCGCACCGTGAGCGTCACGGCAGCACAAGGGTTCACGGCGTCGGGCATCGCCGCCGGGATCAAGGAGAACGGCAACCCCGACCTGGCCCTCGTGGTCAACAACGGGCCCCGCCTCGCCGCCGCGGGCGTCTTCACCTCCAACCGCGTGAAGGCCGCGCCGGTCCTGTGGTCCGAGCAGGTCCTCAAGGGCGGAACCGTCTCCGCGGTCGTCCTCAACTCCGGTGGCGCCAACGCCTGTACGGGACCCCAGGGCTTCCAGGACACGCACGCCACCGCCGAGAAGGCCGCCGAGACCCTCGACCTGAACGCGGGCGAGGTCGCCGTGGCCTCGACCGGCCTGATCGGCGTGCTGCTGCCGATGGACAAGCTCCTCCCCGGAGTCGAGCTGGCCGCGGCCCAGCTCTCCGAGCACGGCGGCGAGAAGGCCGCCATCGCCATCAAGACGACCGACACCGTCCACAAGACCTCGGTCCGCCAGGGCGACGGCTGGACCGTCGGCGGCATGGCCAAGGGCGCCGGCATGCTCGCCCCCGGCCTCGCCACCATGCTCGTCGTCCTGACGACGGACGCCGACGTGGACACCGCGACCCTGGACCGGGCGCTCCGCGACGCCACCCGGGTCACCTTCGACCGGGTCGACTCCGACGGCTGCATGTCCACCAACGACACCGTCCTGCTGCTGGCCTCCGGTGCCTCTGAACTGACCCCGGGCTACGAGGAGTTCGCGGAGGCCGTACGAGCGGTCTGCGACGACCTCGGCCAGCAGCTGATCCGGGACGCCGAGGGCGCCAGCAAGGACATCAAGGTGGAGGTCGTCGGCGCGGCGAGCGAGGAGGACGCCGTCGAGGTGGGCCGCTCCATCGCGCGCAACAACCTCCTCAAGTGCGCCATCCACGGCGAGGACCCCAACTGGGGCCGCGTCCTGTCCGCCATCGGCACCACCCGGGCCGCCTTCGAACCGGACCGCCTGAACGTCGCCATCAACGGCGTGTGGGTCTGCAAGAACGGCGGCGTGGGCGAGGACCGCGAACTGGTCGACATGCGCTATCGCGAGGTGCACGTCGTCGCCGACCTCGCCGCGGGCGACGAGACCGCCACCATCTGGACCAACGACCTCACCGCCGACTACGTCCACGAGAACAGCGCGTACTCCTCATGAGCACCACGCGGAAGCACACCGCCCTGCCCAAGGCGCAGATCCTCATCGAGGCGCTGCCCTGGCTGACCCGGCACCACGGCCGCACCGTCGTCATCAAGTTCGGCGGCAACGCGATGATCGACGACGAGCTGAAGGCCGCCTTCGCCCAGGACGTGGTGTTCCTGCGGCACGCCGGCCTCAAGCCCGTCGTCGTGCACGGCGGCGGACCGCAGATCAGCGCCGCCCTCGACCGGCACGGCATCGTCAGCGAGTTCAAGGCGGGCCTGCGCGTCACCACCGAGGACGCCATGGACGTCGTCCGCATGGTGCTGGCCGGGCAGGTGCAGCGCGAACTGGTCGGACTGCTCAACCAGCACGGGCCGTTCGCCGTCGGGATGACCGGCGAGGACGCGCACACCATCACCGCCACCAGGCACCGGCCGCGCATCGACGGCGAGTCCGTCGACATCGGCCGGGTCGGCGAGATCACCGAGATCGACACGGGCGCGATCGAGGCACTGCTCGCCGACGGCCGGATCCCGGTCGTCTCCTCGATCGCCCGCTCCCAGGACGACGGACATGTCTACAACGTCAATGCTGATACGGCGGCTGCGGCACTCGCTGCGGCTCTTGGTGCCGAGACCCTGATGGTCCTGACCGACGTCGAGGGCCTCTACGAGGACTGGCCGAACTCGGACGAGGTGATCAGCCGGCTCACCGCGAGCCAGCTGGAGAAACTCCTCCCGGAGCTGGCCAGCGGCATGGTGCCGAAGATGGAGGGCTGCCTGCACGCCGTGCGCAACGGCGTCAACACCGCCCGCGTCATCGACGGCCGGGTCCAGCACTCGATCCTGCTGGAGATCTTCACCGATGAGGGGATCGGCACGATGGTCGTGCCGGACGAGGAAGAGGGGGACGCCGCATGACCGCCAACGAGGACCTGACCCAGCGCTGGCAGGGCGCGCTCATGGACAACTACGGCACCCCGCGCCTGCCCCTCGTCCGCGGCGCCGGCACCAAGCTGTGGGACGCCGACGGCAACCAGTACCTCGACTTCGTCGGCGGGATCGCGGTCAACGCGCTCGGGCACGCCCACCCCGCGGTCGTCGAGGCCGTGAGCACCCAGATCGCCGCCCTCGGCCACGTCTCCAACCTCTTCGTCGCCGAGCCGCCCGTCGCCCTCGCCGAACGGCTGCTCCAGCTCTTCGGGCGGGAGGGCCGCGTCTACTTCTGCAACTCGGGCGCCGAGGCCAACGAGGGCGCCTTCAAGATCGGCCGGCTGACCGGGCGTCCCCACATGGTCGCGACGGACGGCGGCTTCCACGGCCGCACCATGGGCGCGCTCGCCCTCACCGGCCAGCCCGGCAAGCGGGAACCGTTCCTGCCGCTGCCCGGCGACGTCACGCACGTGCCGTACGGGGACGCGCAGGCCCTGGCCGAGGCGGTCACCGAGGACACCGCGCTCGTGATCATCGAGCCGATCCAGGGCGAGAACGGCGTCGTCGTGCCGCCCCCCGGCTACCTGAAGGCCGCCCGCGCCATCACCGCCGCCACCGGCAGCCTGCTCGTCCTGGACGAGGTGCAGACCGGGATCGGCCGCACCGGGTCCTGGTTCGCCTACCAGGCCCACGAGGGCGTCCTGCCGGACGTCGTGACCCTCGCCAAGGGCCTCGGCGGCGGCCTGCCGCTCGGCGCGACCGTCGCCTTCGGCCGCGCGGCCGAGCTGCTGAAGCCGGGCCAGCACGGCACGACCTTCGGCGGCAACCCCGTCGTCTGCGCCGCGGGCCTCGCCGTGCTCGACACGATCGAGTCCGAGGGGCTGCTGGACAACGTCAAGCGGGCGGGCGAGAGGCTCCGCGACGGAATCGAGTCCCTCGGGCACCCGCTGATCGACCACGTCAGGGGCGCAGGGCTGCTGCTGGGTATCGTGCTCACCGAGCCGCTCGCCCCCCGGGCGCAGCAGGCGGCTCAGGACGCCGGCCTCCTGGTGAACGCGCCCGCCCCCGATGTCGTACGGCTGATGCCGCCGCTGAACCTCGGCGAGGACGACGTGGACGCGTTCCTCCGGGCCCTGCCCGGTGTCCTCGACGCCCTCGACGGGGACGGACGATCCGGAGAATGAGACGACGATGAGTCAGGCGCAGGAGCACGAGCACGAGCACGCGGGGCCTGCCGTGCCGCAGACCCGCACCGCACGCCACCGCCGGATCGTGGACATCCTCAACCGGCAACCGGTGCGCTCCCAGAGCCAGTTGGCGAAGCTTCTCGCGGACGACGGGCTCACCGTCACCCAGGCGACGCTCTCCCGGGACCTGGACGAGCTGAACGCGGTCAAGATCCGCAACAACGACGGCGACCTGATCTACGCGGTGCCGAGCGAGGGCGGATTCCGCACGCCGCGGGCGCCGCTGGGCGAGTCGGCCAAGGAGGAGCGGATGCGGCGGCTCTCCGCCGAGCTGCTGATCTCCGCGGAGGCGTCCGCGAACCTCGTGGTCCTGCGGACGCCGCCCGGTGCCGCGCAGTTCCTTGCCTCGGCCATCGACCAGGCCGAACTGCACGACATCCTCGGCACCATCGCGGGTGACGACACCCTGATGCTCATCAGCCGGGAGCCGAGCGGCGGCCAGGCGCTCGCGGACCACCTGCTGCGCCTGGCCCAGAACGGTCACTGACCCGACGCGCGCACCGGGGCCTCGCGGCGCGACCGGGAAGGGGTGCGAGGAGATCGTGCCCGGGCGGGCGCAGGGGTACGGGGGCCGACCGCCGGACCGGAACGGCAGGCGGCGGGGCCGGAGTCACGGGGCCGGGGTCACCCCAGGCGCCCGGCCAGCCCGCTGGTGCACCGCACCTCGTCGCCCGCCGTGACGAGCAGCGCCTCCACGTCCGGCAAGGACTCCAGCCAGCTCAGGCCCTCCCGCGACCCCATCGCGAACGCCGCCGTCGCCCAGCAGTCGGCCCAGGTCAGGCGGGGCGCCACGACCGTGACGGCGACCAGGTCGGTGACCGCGGACCGTCCGGTGCGGGGATCGACGATGTGGTCGCCGCGCTCGGCGGTGCCGGAGGTGGCGACGGCCAGTTCGTCCGCGGCGGCGGCGGAGATGACGGCCGCCAGCCCGCCCGGCCGCAGCGGGTCCGACACCCCGACCCGCCAGGACCGGTCCGGCCCGGGCGCGCCGAGCAGCTGCACGTCCCCGCCGCCGTTGACGCTCACCCCGCTCGCCCCGGCCTCCGCGAGACACCGGGCGGCCCGCTCGGCGGCCCAGCCCTTGACGATCCCGGTGGGGTCGAGCCGGCCCTCGTACCGGAGGCTGAACCAGCCGTGGCTCGTGCGCTCGGCCTCGGCGCCCAGCTCCAGCACCTCGGTGACCACCGGATCGCACCGCGCCGGCGTCAGCTCCCCGCGGGCCAGCTGCAAGACCTGGCTGTCCTCGCGGTACGTGCTGAACAGCTCGTCCACCCGGTGCAGCCCGGCCACGGCCTCGCGCAGCGCGGCCTCCACGGCGGCGGGCTCCCCACCGCGGACGTCGAAGGAGAAGACGGTCCCCATGACCTCCTCCGCGTGCCGCACCACGCCGGGGGTCCGCGCCGGCTCGGCCACCGTGTCAGCCACCGGCCTTGTCCAGGGCGGACTGGAGTGACTGCTTGTATCCGGTGCTGGTGTAGGTGGCGCCGGTGACGGTGTCGATGTCGGCGGTGCCGGTGGTGACGGTTTCCCGGTTGAGGCGGGGTACGGCGTCGCCGGTGATCTGGGTGCTGCGTCCGCCGCTGGGTGCCTGGACGGCCTCGGCCTTGGTGATCTTTCCGTCGGCGAGGGTGAGGCGTACCTGGACGGGCCCGTACTGGGTGGTGGCGGCGTCGCCGGTGACGGTGCGGGCCTGGGCGGCGGGCGCCTTCGACGCGGGCGCCCCGCCCCCGGTGGACCCCGCCTTGTCCAGGGCGGACTGGAGTGACTGCTTGTATCCGGTGCTGGTGTAGGTGGCGCCGGTGACGGTGTCGATGTCGGCGGTGCCGGTGGTGACGGTTTCCCGGTTGAGGCGGGGTACGGCGTCGCCGGTGATCTGGGTGCTGCGTCCGCCGCTGGGTGCCTGGACGGCCTCGGCCTTGGTGATCTTTCCGTCGGCGAGGGTGAGGCGTACCTGGACGGGCCCGTACTGGGTGGTGGCGGCGTCGCCGGTGACGGTGCGGGCCTGCGACGACTGCTGCTCGCCGCCGCCCTGGGGCGACTCCCGCCCCGCCACCGACTGCTGGGGCGCCCCGCCCGCCGACGCGGCGGCCGGATCGGACGCGGGCTTGAGCGACAGCAGCAGGACGATCCCGGACACGGTGGCGGCGGTGGCGAGCACGACGCGCCGAATGGGGTGGCTCTTCTTCATCGCTCCTGACTCCCGTCGCTCACATCTCGAACGACTCGTGATGGATGCGGCGGGCGGGAACCCCCGCGCCGCGCAGTGCTTCGTACACCTGCTGCGCGAAGCCGGGCGGGCCGCACAGGAAGACGTCGTGGCGCTCGATGTCCGGCAGCTTGCGCTTCAGGGTCTCCGCGGAGATGTCAGGGCGCTCCCCGTCGGGACTGTTCACCGCGTACATGAGCCGCGCCCCGCGCTCCTCGGCGATCGCCGCGAGTTCGTCCCAGAGGGCCAGGTCCTGCGTGCTGTTGGCCCGGTACAGGAGCGTCAGGTCGCCGGACGCGCCGGGCAGCGTCTCGAACAGCGCCCGCATTGGGGTGATGCCCACGCCACCCGCGACCAGCAGCACCTTGCCGCGGCTGCGCCGGGCCGCCGTCAGCGCCCCGTACGGCCCCTCGGCCCAGACGCGGGTGCCGGGCTCCAGGTCGCGCAGTGCGGCGCTGTGGTCGCCGATCGCCTTCACGGTGATCCGCAGCATGTCCGGGCGCGGCGCCGCCGACAGGGAGTAGGGGTGGGAGCTGAGCCGCATGCCGGGCGCGAGGAAGCGCCAGCGGAAGAACTGCCCCGCCTCGGCGCCCATGCGGTGCAGCCTGCGGCCCCGGATCAGCACCGACACGATGCCGGGCGTCTCCTCGATGACCGCCTCGACGCGCATCCGGTGCCGCAGGTTCAGCCGGACCGGCACGAAGACGCGGTACCAGAGGACGAGCGCGGTCACCGACCCGTACAGCCCGTACCAGACGGTCCGCGCGGTCGGCTCGACGGCGAACTCGTTGCCGGTGGACAGCTGGTGCCAGAACGTCAGGAACACGGCGGCGTACGTGAGCAGGTGCACGTGGTACCAGAGGTCGTACGGGATCCTGCGCCGGACCGGACCGATCGAGATGACCCCGATGAACAGCAGCAGGCCCGTGCCGATCGCCGCCTTGCCCATGTCCGGAAGCTGCTCGACGGAGTCGACGGTCTGCTGGACGACCCCGGTGAAGGTGCGGCCGGCCTGCAGCGCGTACCCGTACATGATCAGGACCAGGTGGGCGACGACCAGGCAGAGCGTGTAGCGGCCGCTCATCGCGTGCCACCGGGCGACCCGGTCCGAGCCGACGCGGCGCTCCAGCGCGGGCACCCGGGCCATCTGCAGCACCACGAGCGCCATCAGGTACCCGGCGAGCAGCCCGGTGATCCGGCCGGCGTTGAGCACCTTGCCGCTGCCGTCCGCGATGGACGGGGTGTTGCTCCACCACAGCCAGATCACCCCGGCCGCACCGGCCCAGACGGCGATCAGCAACGGGACGGCGGGCGAGCGTCGAGGGCGGATACGGCGCATGGTCTGGCGCCGCGCGGCGCGGCCACCGGCGATCGTGGACACGGTTCCTCCGTGTTCCTCCGTGGGGACGGGGCGAGGGGAATGGCCCCCTGGCCCAGAGATACGGCCCGTGACGGCGGTCCGTTCAGAGGTCCGCGGAGAACTGCCGCGCCGGTGAGCCCTGCCGGTACGAGGACCGGCGCCCGGCACGCGCGGAGTACCGCCGGGGGCGATCCCGGCGGCGTGGCTAGTAGCGCGTGATCGCGGTCGCCCCCCGCGCCGTCCCGATCGCGATGTGCGGCGCCCGCCCCGGGTCCGCCCACCGCAGGATCCGCCGCATCGCCGGCGCCGGCACGGACACGCAGCCCGCGGTCGGCCCGCGCCCGTCGACATGGAGGAAGATGCCGGCGCCCCGGCCCCGCACCGGCCGCTCGTAGTTGAACCCGATGACGAAGGCGTACGCGTACTGGTCCCGGTAGGAGATCAGGTGCTCGGACTCCGCGGCCCGGCAGTCGGACGGGCGGGGCTCGGTCCAGCGGTTGTAGGCGCGGGAGTCGTTGTCCTGGCACCACCAGGAGTCGCGGTGCACCCGGCGGTAGGGAGTGGCCGTCCCGCCGGGCGCGGCCTTGATCCCGAACGCGTACGGCAGGTCGTACAGGCCGGTGGGGGTGGTGTTCGTGCCCTGGCGCCGCGAGGAGCCCTCGGTCAGCCCGGCGGCGCCGAAGCGGGCCGGCGCGGAACCGGCCTCGACCCAGTGCCCGCGGCGCCGCTCCCACCAGGTGACGGTGCCGGTCGTGGCGGACGCGCGGGAGGCCCGGGCGGTGATGAGCTGGCTGCCGCCGCCGGTGTCCGCCATCCGCTCCGGGAGCGCGGGCGGGCCGCTCGGGGCCAGGGCGAACAGGGACGCGGACGCGAGTGCGGCGGCAGCGAGGCGCATGGCTCAGACGGTACTGGGGGGCAGGGGCAACGGCAGCCCCGGTAGGCCGTCCAGGCTCGTCGCCACGTGGTCCTTCTTGTGGAAGTAGGCGTCCAGTGAGGCGTCGTCCTCGCGGGCGAAGCGCTTGGCGTGCAGGTCACGGTCCTCGTCGTACGACATGAACGGGACGGCGTACCCGCAGGTGTCGCGGATCAGGTCGGCGGTGACCACGATGACCGCGCGGAGGCCGTGCTGCGTCGCGTCGATGTGCGGGAAGTGCGCCAGCAGTTCCCGGAAGCGCGGGTCGTCGCGGAAGACGGGTTCTCCCCGGCCGTGCACGCGCACGATGTTCGGCGGGCCCTGGAAGGCGCACCACATGAGGGTGATGCGCCCGTTCTCCCGCAGATGCGCGATGGTCTCGGCGTTGCTCCCGGCGAAGTCCAGGTAGGCGACGGTCAGTTCGTCGATCACCGCGAAGGAGCCGGTGAGTCCCTTGGGCGAGAGGTTGACGGTGCCGTCCCCGGAGAGGGGCGCGGTGGCGGTGAAGAAGATCGGCTGCGCCTCGATGAACGTGCGCAGTCTGCCGTCGATGCGTGCGTAAGTCTTTCCCATGTCTAACGATTATCGGGCACGATTCTTCGCCTGTCTAAGGAATTGCGGGTTACATTTCCCGCCGCCCGGTCGTTCGCCACGGGACGGCAGTCCCTCGCGCGGTGCTCGACTCGTCCGGTACGGGGCGACGATCCCGCGCGGCGCTCGATTGACGAATCATGCAGAGTTCTGCATACTCATGCATGGCAGGGTTCGCGGGACGAAGGGGACACCGTGACGGAGCGCGCCGCGGTCACCCGCCGGGCGGTCCGGCCACCACCGTCGCCGCCGGCCGGCGCACCGGGGGACACCTGTCGTCCGAACTCGCCGCCACGCGGGACCCCGTCCGACCGACAGCGTGAAGTCCGCCTCCCCGCCCGCACGCGCGGGGAGGCGACGGCACACCCACAGCCTTGAGGAGCACAGCAAGTGAGCAGCAACAGCGGTGACGTACGGCTCTGGGGCGGTCGTTTCGCCGACGGTCCCGCCGAGGCCCTGGCGAAGCTGTCCGCGTCCGTCCACTTCGACTGGCGGCTGGCGCCCTACGACATCGCCGGTTCGCGTGCCCACGCGCGCGTGCTGCACAAGGCGGGCCTGCTCACGGCCGACGAGCTCAGCCGCATGCTGGACGGACTCGACCGGCTCGAACAGGACGTGGCCTCCGGCGAGTTCGTCGGAACCATCGCCGACGAGGACGTCCACACGGCTCTCGAACGCGGCCTCCTGGAGCGTCTCGGCCCGGACCTCGGCGGCAAGCTGCGTGCCGGCCGGTCCCGGAACGACCAGGTGGCGACCCTCTTCCGGATGTACCTGCGCGACCACGCGCGGATCATCGGCGGCCTGATCGCCGACCTCCAGGACGCCCTGGTCGGCCTCGCGGAGGCCCACCCGGACGTGGCGATGCCCGGCCGCACCCACCTCCAGCACGCCCAGCCGGTCCTGTTCGCCCACCACGTGCTCGCCCACGCGCAGTCGCTGTCCCGGGACGCGGAGCGGCTGCGCCAGTGGGACGAGCGGACCGCCGTGTCGCCGTACGGTTCGGGCGCGCTCGCGGGTTCCTCCCTCGGTCTGGACCCGGAGGCGGTCGCCGCGGACCTCGGCTTCGACCACGGCAGCTCCGGCAACAGCATCGACGGCACCGCCTCCCGCGACTTCGTCGCCGAGTTCGCGTTCATCACCGCGATGATCGGCGTCAACCTCTCCCGCATCGCGGAGGAGATCATCATCTGGAACACGAAGGAGTTCTCCTTCGTCACCCTCCACGACGCCTTCTCCACCGGCTCGTCGATCATGCCGCAGAAGAAGAACCCGGACATCGCGGAGCTGGCGCGCGGCAAGTCCGGCCGCCTCATCGGCAACCTGACGGGCCTGATGGCCACGCTCAAGGCCCTGCCGCTGGCGTACAACCGCGACCTCCAGGAGGACAAGGAGCCGGTCTTCGACTCCTGCGACCAGCTGGAGGTCCTGCTGCCCGCGTTCACCGGCATGATGGCCACGCTGACCGTCAACCGCGAGCGCATGGAGGAGCTGGCCCCGGCCGGCTTCTCGCTGGCCACCGACATCGCCGAGTGGCTGGTGCGGCAGGGCGTGCCGTTCCGGGTCGCGCACGAGGTCGCCGGTGAGTGCGTCAAGGTCGCCGAGGCCGACGGCGTCGAGCTCGACGGGCTGACCGACGAGCAGTTCGCGAAGATCTCCCCGCACCTGACGCCGGAGGTGCGCGGCGTCCTGAACGTGCCCGGGGCGCTGGCCTCCCGCAACGGCCGCGGCGGCACGGCGCCGAGCGCGGTCGCCGTGCAGCTCGCCGAGGTCAAGGCGGACCTGGCGGCGCAGCACGCGTGGGCCACCGCGAAGAAGTAGCACCCCGCGTTCCGTGAGGGCGTCGCGGGTTACGTTGGTCGCAAGCCGTCAAGGAGCCGACCCCCACGGAGCCCGCGATGCCCTTCGCCCGACTCGCCTCGGCGACCACGCCCACCGCCCACCTCGGCCTGGGCCTCGCAGCCGTCGGCCGCCCCGGCTACATCACCCTCGGCCGGGAGCACGACCTGCCGGCGGAGCGCAGCGTCGACGCCCTGCGCGAGCGCACCCACGAACTCCTGGACGCCGCCTACGCCCAGGGCGTGCGCTACTTCGACGCGGCCCGCTCCTACGGCCGTTCCGAGGAGTTCCTCGCCGACTGGCTGCGCGCCCGGCCCGAGGCCGACGATGTCGTCGTCGGCAGCAAATGGGGCTACACCTACACGGCCGACTGGCGCACCGACGCCGAGGCGCACGAGGTCAAGGACCACGGTCTCGCCACCTACGAGAGGCAGCGCGCCGAGACCGCCGCGCTGCTCGGCGACCGTCTCGACCTCTACCAGATCCACTCGGTGACCCCGGACAGCCCGGCCCTCACCGACAAGGAGCTGCACGCCCGGCTCGCCGAGGCCGCGGCCGGGGGACTGTCCATCGGGTTCTCGACCAGCGGGCCCGCCCAGGCCGACGCCATCCGCGCCGCGCTCGCCGTCACGGTGGACGGCGAGCCCCTCTTCCGCACCGTCCAGGCCACGTACAACGTGCTGGAGACCTCGGCCGGGCCCGCGCTCGCCGAGGCGCACGCCGCGGGGCTCGCCGTGATCGTCAAGGAGGGCATGGCGAACGGGCGCCTGGCCGCCCCGCACGCGCCGGACGCGGTCCAGGACATCGCGCGGGAGGCGGGGCTGACCGCCGACGCCGTCGCCCTCGCCGCCGTGCTGCACCGGCCGTGGGCCGACGTCGTCCTGTCGGGCGCGGCGACCACCGGCCAGCTCGCCTCCAACCTGCACGCGGCCGTCGTCACGCTCGACGAGGACCGGTCGGCCCGGCTCGACGCACTCGCCGAGGACCCGAACGCCTACTGGGAGCGCCGCGGGCAGCTGCCCTGGCACTGAGCACCGGAACGCATCGCCGCACCCCGCGACGGTGAGCTTCACGTGCCTCGCGTGAGACAAAACTGTCTCACCTGGGCTACTCTTGTCTCATGGCCGTCGATCGTGACCACGTACTGCGCAGCGCCGCAGCCCTGCTGACCCGCAAAGCCACCGCCACCATGGACGAGGTCGCCAAGGCCGCCGGGATCAGCCGGGCCACGCTGCACCGCCAGTTCGCCGGGCGCGACGCCCTGGTCCGCGCGCTGGAGGACCTGGGCATCCGGGAGTGCGAGGGGGCGCTCGACGCGGCCCGGCTGGACGAGGGCCCCGCGAGCGAGGCCGTACGCCGGCTGGTGCGGGAGATCGAGCCGGCGGCCGGCCTGCTGGCCTTCCTGGTCACCGAGAACCAGCTGTTCGAGGGCGACACCCAGCACGAGGGCTGGGCCCGGCTCGACGCCCGGATCGCCGCGCTGTTCCGGCGCGGCCAGGACAGCGGCGAGTTCCGCATCGACCTCACCCCCGCCTGGCTCACCGAGGCCCTCTACGGGTTGATCGGCTCCGGCGCCTGGGCCGTGATGGACGGCCGGGTGGCCGCCAACGACTTCCAATTCATGATCGTCGAGCTGCTGCTCGGCGGCGCACTACGGAGAGTGGAACCATGACCGGCACCAAGCAGCGGACCGTTGCGGCGGCGGAGGAGGTGGACCGGCGCCCCGGGCGCTGGCTCGCCCTCTCCGTCCTCGTCCTCGCCGTGCTGCTGGTGGCCGTCGACGCGACCGTCCTCGGCCTCGCCACGCCCTACATCAGCGAGGACCTGCAGCCCTCCGGCACCCAGCTGCTCTGGATCGGCGACGTCTACTCCTTCGTCATCGCCGGCCTGCTCGTCTCCATGGGCAGCCTCGGCGACCGCATCGGCAGGAAGCGGCTGCTGCTCGTCGGCGCCACGGCGTTCGGCGCGATCTCGGTGCTCAACGCCTACGCCACGACACCGGAGATGATGATCCTGGCGCGGGCGCTGCTCGGTGTCGCGGGCGCGACCCTGATGCCCGCCACGCTCGCCCTGATCCGCAACCTCTTCCACGACCCGCGCGAACGCAGCCTCGCCGTCGGCATCTGGGGCGCCACCGCCTCCGCCGGCACGGCGGTCGGCCCGGTGGTCGGCGGTTTCCTGCTCGAACACTTCTGGTGGGGCTCGGTCTTCCTCATCAACCTGCCCGTGATGGCGGTGCTCGTGCTCGTCGGCATCAAGCTGCTGCCCGAGTCGCGCAACCCGAACCCCGGCCCCTGGGACCTGATCAGCGTCGTCCTCTCCCTGGTCGGCATGATCGGCATCGTGTACGCGGTCAAGGAGGCCGCCACGCACGGGCTGACCTGGACGTCCGCCGGCGTGGGCCTGCTCGGCGCCGCCGCCCTCCTCGGGTTCGTGCGCCGTCAGCTCACGCTGCCCGCACCCCTGCTGGACATGCGGCTGTTCCGCCACCGCGGCTTCTCCGGGGCCGTGCTCGCCGACCTGCTGACCATCCTCGGCCTGTCCGGGCTGGTCTTCTTCCTCTCGCAGTACCTGCAACTCGTGCAGGGCAGGGCGCCGTTCGAGGCGGGGCTCGCCGAGATCCCGGCCGCGGTCGGCGCGGTCGCGGCGGGCCTGATCGCGGGCACGGTCGCCCGGCGCTTCTCGGTGCGCGCGGTCGTCTCCGGCGGTCTGGCCGCCGTGGGCCTGGCGCTCGCGGTGCTCACCCTGCTCGACGAGTCCACCGGCTATCCGCTGATCGGCGCCGCGCTCCTGGTCGTCGGCATCGGCGCGGGCTTCTCGTTCACCGTCACCGCCGACGTGATCCTCTCCAGCGTGCCCAAGGAGCAGGCGGGCGCGGCGTCCGCGGTCTCCGAGACGGCGTACGAACTCGGCGCGGCCCTCGGCATCGCGGTGCTCGGCTCGATCGTCACCGGCGTCTACCGGGACTTCGCCGGCCCCGCGGGCACTCCGGCCGCGGCGCGTGAATCCCTCGGCGGCGCCGTCGAGGCGGCGGCCGGACTGCCGGCCGACACCGCCGAGGCGATGCTGTCCTCGGCCCGGGGTGCCTTCGTCGAGGGACTGGCGCTCGCCTCGGGCGTGGGTGCCGCGGTGCTGCTCGCCACGGCCGTGGCGGCGTGGTTCCTGCTGCGCGGCCAGCGGCTGTAGCCCGCCGCCCGGCGGGGGAGCGGACGAAAAAGCGGGCCGCGGGTTCCGGACAGACGCGTCTGTCCGGAACCCGCGGCCCGCTT